>CAIQGU010000343.1 GCA_903871435.1 uncultured Burkholderiales bacterium
GTGCTGCCCTGGGTATGGCCCGGTGTGTGGATAGCGAACACGGAGCCATCACCAAAGATATCCACTACGGCCAGGGGGCGGTCGGTATCGGGATCCGCCTGCGCAACGGGTTCAGAAAAATTCCAGGTTTGCAGCTCCGGACGCCCTGCGAACAGTTGGTCGGTCATGCCCTTGATGAACAGATGTGTCCAGTGGCGCTCGGCGGTTTCACCGGGACCGACATAGATCGGCGTCGCGAGCGGCACTTCCGGCAATCCGGCGATGTGGTCCAGATGCGCGTGGGTCAGGAATACGCCTTTCAGGGGTGCGTTCGCCTCGCGGAGGACATCGGCGGGTCCCTTGTGGTGCTGCAGGTATTCGAGCCGCATTTCGTGGCGGACCAGCCAGCCGGCGCCGACGCTGCCAGGATCGCGCGCCGACTGCGCGGCGAAGCCGGTATCGACCAGATAGAGGCCTTCCGTGGGATGGCGCAGCACGTGCAGGTAAACCTGGATCGGCTCATCGCGTTCTACCAGGCCGGCGGCTTTGGCCGCGGGACTGTTGAGATCGAGCAAGCCGGACAGCGGAACGGACCAGTCTGCGCTGTTGACGGTCTGCAACTCCACCGGGCCCGGCTGGTCGATGGCTTTTTCCATCGCGGCAAGCGTGACGGGACGCCCCAAACTGGCCGGGCGTACGTGATGGTCGGTGGTCGTGCAGGCGGACAGGAGGGCCGTAAGCGCAAGCAGGGAAGCGA
This sequence comes from uncultured Burkholderiales bacterium, assembly GCA_903871435.1. Taxonomy (GTDB): domain Bacteria; phylum Pseudomonadota; class Gammaproteobacteria; order Burkholderiales; family Burkholderiaceae_F; genus GJ-E10. The sequence continues at coordinate 737 of CAIQGU010000343.1, forward strand.
GCAGGACGGCTGAGGTTCGGCGTGGTGCGAGTCGGTTCATTTTCTTCGCCATGCGGGTTGGGTGAATGCCGATAATGGCTTGGCTAATTTAGAATGACAATTGTCCAAATATTGATGTAGAAATCCATTTTTGGATGGCTTTGTAGGGGAGCCTGCCGGTGACTTCGCGCACGAATTGGGACGACCTGAGACTGTTTCTGGCGGTGGCCGAATCCGGGAGCCTCAGCGCCGCAGCGCGCCAGCTACGCCTGGGCCAGCCCACCCTGAGCCGGCGCATCCATGAACTGGAGGTGCAGATCGGCGAGACGCTGTTCGACCGCAACTCCCAGGGCAGCGCGCTGACGGCGGCCGGCGAGCGCCTGCTCCCCGCCGCCCGGCGCATGGCGGAATGGGCCGCCGAGGCCGCGGTAACCATCGATCAGGGGCGCACGCGCGCAACGGAAGGGAAGGTCAGGGTTGCCGCTGCGGCCGGGGTTGCGTCCGAGGTATTGCTTCCCCTGGTGGCAGCGTTGCGCCTCAGTCATCCCGGATTGAGCCTGCAGGTTCTGTCCGGGGTTGAACTGCTGAACCTGAGCCGGGGCGAGGCTGACCTGGCCTTGCGCGACCGGCGGCCCACCGATCCCGACCTGGAGGTGCTCGATGAAGTCGAGAGTGAGGTGGGCCTGTACGCCGCGCCGGTCTACCTGAAACGTTTGCCCAAGCAACAGCGCCTTGACCAAATAGATTGGCTTGCGTGGGCGCCGCCTTACGATCACCTGACGCTCAACCGCGAGCTCGAAGCGCGTATTCCGGGCTTCCGCCCGGCATTCAGTTCCGACGA
>CAIQGU010000344.1 GCA_903871435.1 uncultured Burkholderiales bacterium
CCGTGAAGCCGTTGACATTGTCGACGGCCGGGTCAGCCTGGACGATGGCCATCAACTCGTCGAGCTTGGACGACATCGCCTGGAAAGAAATACTCTGGTCGGCCTGTACTCCGCCCATGACGAGACCCGTGTCCTGCTGCGGAAAGAAACCCTTGTTGACGTTTATGAATAGGCCCACGTTGGCCACCACGGTGAGCAGCAGCACGAAGAGCGTGATCCGTGGGTGCTGCAAGGTCATGTCCAGGGTGCGCGCATAGGTGTCCCGGGCCGCTGTGCCGGCGCGATCCAGCAGGCCGCCCAGCCGGCGCCGGATCAGGCCGGGCGCCCGCAGCGGCTGCACAGGGACATGGCGCCGCAGCAGCAGAGCGCACATCATGGGGGTTGTCGTGAGCGAAACCACGAGGGATATGGCGACGGCCACGGAAAGCGTGGCGGCGAACTCGCGGAATAGCCGGCCGACAATGCCGCCCATGAGCAGGATGGGCAGGAAGACGGCGATGAGCGAAATGCTCATCGACAGCACGGTAAACCCGACTTCGCGCGCGCCGCGGAAGGCCGCGCGCAGGGGCGAAGCACCGGCCTCGATGTGGCGTGCAATGTTCTCCAGGACCACGATGGCGTCGTCGACGACGAATCCCGTGGCCACCGTGAGCGCCATTAGTGTGAGGTTGTTCAGGCTATAGCCCAGCAGCTTCATCGCCGCGAACGTGCCGATGAGCGAGACGGGCACGGCCACCGCCGGGATGAGGATCGCACGCGTATCGCGCAGGAACAGGTAGACCACCAGTATCACCAGCAACACCGACAGCACCAGCGAGCGCTCGGCCTCGCGCAGCGAGGCGCGGATGGTGGTGGTGCGTTCCATCGCCACGCGCAGGTCGATGCCGGCCGGCACCGATGCCTTGAGCTGCGGCAGCAGGGCCTTGACGCGATCGACGGTGTCGATGATGTTGGCGCCGGGCTGGCGGAACACAAACAGCAGTATGGAGGGCTTGCCGTTGGTGGATCCGGCGTTGCGGATGTTTTCCTGGGAGTCGATTACTTGCGCAATGTCGCCCAGCCGCACGGCCGCACCGTTACGGTAAGCCACCACCAGCGGAATGTAGTCGGAGGCCTGCTTGGCCTGGTCGTTGGCGCCGATCTGCCAGACGCGGTCGCCGCGCTCCACCAGGCCCTTGGGCCGGTTGGCATTGGTGGCAGCGATGGCGGCGCGAACGTCCTCGAGCGCGAGGCCCGTGCGGTTGAGCGCCGGCAGGTTCACCTCCACGCGCACGCCGGGCAACGCGCCACCGCCCACGTTGACATTGCCCACGCCATCGACCTGCGAGACGCGCTGCGCCAGCACACTGGAGGCTGCGTCGTACATCTGGCCGCGCGTGAGGGTGTCGGACGTGAGCGAGAGGATCATCACCGGCGCATCCGCCGGATTGACCTTGCGGTAGGTGGGATTGCTGGGCATTCCCGTGGGCAGCAGAGCGCGGGCCGCGTTGATGGCCGCCTGGACATCGCGCGCCGCGCCGTCGATGTCGCGGCTCAGGTCGAACTGCAGCGTGATGTTGGTCTTGCCGATCGAACTCTGCGAGGTCATCTCGGTGATGCCGGCGATCACGCCCAGGCTGCGTTCGAGCGGGGTGGCGATCGTGGCGGCAATGGTCTCCGGGCTGGCGCCCGGGTAGGAGGCCGACACGTTGATCGTGGGGAAGTCGATCTGCGGCAGCGGCGAGACCGGCAGGCTGTAGAAGCCCAGGGCACCCACCAGGGCCACGCCCAGCGTGAGCAGGGTCGTGGCGACCGGGCGGGCGATGAAGGGCGCCGACAGGTTCATGGGCAGCGCTCAGCCCTGGTCGCCGCCGGGCGCGGTGCCGCCGCCGGTGCGGCGCGCCTCGCGCCGCGCCTGCCAGGCGCGCAGGCGCTGGGCACTGCGATCGAAATAGAGATAGATGACCGGCGTGGTGAATAGGGTCAGGACCTGGCTCACCAACAGGCCGCCCACGATGGTGATGCCCAGCGGGTGGCGCAGTTCGGAGCCCACGCCGCCGCCCAGCATGAGCGGCAGCGCGCCGAACAGGGCGGCCAGCGTGGTCATCATGATGGGCCGGAAGCGCAGCATGCACGCCTCGAAGATCGCCACCTCGGCCGTCTTGCCTTCCTTGCGCTCGGCCTCCAGCGCGAAGTCGATCA
>CAIQGU010000345.1 GCA_903871435.1 uncultured Burkholderiales bacterium
CCACTGCCCGCGGTATGACAGGAAGTAGAAATCGTGACCCAGTTCGTGGTGGGCCGTGATGAAGTCCTCGGAATTGGTCTTGATGCACATCTTGATGCGCACATCGAGCTGGTCGTCCAGGTCCCAGGCGCTGGCATGGCACACCACGTCGCGATCACGCGGCTTTTCGAACAGCGAGCGTTTCCAGAACGTGGGGGGCAGCGGATCGAAGCCCAGCGATACGAAGAACCCCTCCGCATCCTTGACGATGTCCTGCGAGCCCAGCTTTTTTGCCTGCAGGGCGGCGGTGAGGTCGTATCCCTGGCCGGCGCCGGGTGGCGCCAGCAGCGGGTAGATGTTGTCCCACGTCTGGCTCCACATATTGCCCAGCAGGTGCGCCGGAATCAGGCCATCGGGCCGCGTCGCGGCCGCGCCGTAACGGTCTTCCAGGCGGCCACGCACGTAGGTGTGCAGCGAGTCGTACAGCGGCTTGAGCTGCTGCCACAAACGCTCCATCTCCGGGGCGAAATCCTTTTCCGGCATGTCGTAGGACGAGCGCCAGACCGCGCCGGCATCGGCGTAGCCCAGCTCCCGCGCGCCCTGGTTCGCAAGCTCCACAAACCGCGCATAGCGATCGCGGTAGGGTGGCGACACCGCATGCCAGCCTTCCCAGGCGCGGCGCAGTTCCTCGGGGTCGCGGCTCTCCGCCATGATCTTCTCGAGATCGCCCAGCGCCAGGCAGGGCTGATCCTTGCCGGGGCAGTACTTGCCGCGCCCATAGTCGCCGTCCATCGAGGCCAGGATGCGCGCCAGTTCTTCGCTGCTCTTGGGGTCCTTGGGCGCGGCCACGACGAGGCCGCGCTTGAGCAGGTCGAGCTTGCGTCGTACCTGCGCGTCAACCGGCACGGCATCAAAGCGCGCGGCCTCCACGGCCAGGCGCGTACCCAGTTCCGTGGCGGCCTGCCCGGCATCGGCAGCCAGCGCCTCGGTGTCCTCCGTGATGAAGTTCTCCATGATCCAGGTCGCGCGGTTGGTTAGGACGTTCGACTGCGCGACCTGGGTTTCCGCGCTGGCAACGAACGCCGCGGCGCCGCCACTGTCCAGCGGCCACTTCACGGGTGTTCCTGCCGTCTGCGCGCTTGCCGAGCCCAGCAGTGCTGCCAGGGCGACGAGTAGAGCGGCGTGCCGAATCTGCATGTTTTTCTCCCGGGTTAACGCTGCTCCTCGGGTCTGCCGGGTAGGCAGTGGGTGCAGTCGCCGAGCCGGAATGATAGAGCCCTGCGCAGGGGCCAGCGGCGGAAAAGGCCGTTTTGCAAGGCTGCGGGCGGTGGCGGCGGGTAGCCGCGGGCGCGCTTTCAGCTGCGTTGTTGTTTCTCGAGGATCTGGACAAAGCCGCGTTGCAGCGCGGCAAGTTGCTCGCCCGGATCCGGCATCCGGGCGATGGCTGCCAGCTCGGCCACCCCACCGTTGCGGGGAAATCCTTCGGCACGTAACTGCGCGAACGTCACCGGCAACGTTCCCTCTGGTTCGTCGTCGAGCAGGTCGTCGAAGGTGATGTCGTCATCGTCCACATCCGCTACATCGTCAACGGCAGGAAATTGTTGATGACGCATATCCGTGGTGGGTCATTTTATCCTTATAAGTAATTGATAAATATTATAAATAATATTCGTTACCGTTGATCGACGGGGTGCAGTGGAAACGGATGAGGGGCCCCGGGCGCCAGGGCGGCCCCGCAGCGGCCCCCCAGGACCTGGACCGTCCGCATCGGCGAACGGCCGCGCAGCAAGGACGGTTTCCCCCCGCTTAATCAGCGGCCAAGCCCGCCGCCATCGTGAAAAAATTATTGGGGACTATCCCTGGGGAGCAGCGAACGTGTACGACGCAGACGGCAAGGACGACATCAGCGTGCTCAAGGCCGTGCTGCCGGTGATGTCGCGCTACGCAAGCGGCTACCACCCCATCAGCTACACCGTCTGGTACGAATACACCAAGGCCACCAACAAGGCGCTCAAGACCGACGTCGACGCCGAACTGCAGCATGTCGAGCGTCTTTCGGCCGGGCAGACGTACGCGGTGTACGTGAAGTATGTGGTCGATCCGGCCGAGCGCGCGGTGATGAGCGCTCGCTCCGGCCTGCTGGAGCTGGTCGCCGAGGTGCGCGACAAGGTGCGCGATGCCGAACTGCGCACGGCGGGTTATGACGATCACCTGACGCGATTCCAGGATGGACTTGCCAAGGCAACGACGCTGGCGGAGGTCCAGGGGGACGTGACGTCCATGCTTGCCGAGACGCGCAAGGTGAGCGAGTCCTTCGTGCGCATGACCTCGCAGCTCGATGAAAGCCGCAAGGAGGCCCAGCGCCTGGCCGAGGAGCTCAAGGCGGTGCGCGAGGAAGCCCACACGGACGCGCTGTCGGGGCTGCTCAACCGGCGCGGCTTCGACCTCGAGCTCGAGCGGCTGCTGGGTCGCGGCGGCGCCAATCCGTCGCTCTCGCTCATCATGCTCGATATCGACAACTTCAAGGCCGTGAAC
>CAIQGU010000346.1 GCA_903871435.1 uncultured Burkholderiales bacterium
CCCAAGGCGCTCATCGGCTTTGCCGGTCCGCGCGTCATCGAGCAGACCGTGCGCGAGAAACTGCCCGAGGGTTTCCAACGGTCGGAATTCCTGCTGCAAAAAGGCGCCATCGACATGATCATCGACCGCCGGGAACAGCGCGACGAGTTGGCACACCTGCTGGCCCTGTTGCAGCGCCAGCCCATCGAGGCCATCGTATAGCGGGCCCTGCGGCAATGCCACTGCCCGACACGCTCGATGCGTGGCTGGCCTACGTTGAAAACCTGCACCATCGCCCCATCGACATGGGGTTGGATCGCGTGCGCGCGGTGGCCGGCCGCCTGAACCTGCAGGGCACTGCGCCCGAAGGCGCGCGCCGCATCGTCGTGGGCGGCACCAATGGCAAGGGCTCTACCTGCGCCATGCTCGATGCCATCCTGCGTGCCGCCGGCTATCGCGTCGGCCGCTACGGCTCGCCGCACCTGCTCACCTTCACGGAACGCGCCCAGATCGGCGGGGTTGCGGCTACCGAGGCGCAACTGGTGCCGCACTTTGCTGCGGTGGAGCGCGCCCGCGGCGATGTCACCCTGACGTATTTCGAGTTCACCACGCTGGTGGCGCTGGCCTGGTTCGCCGCGGAGCAGGTCGACGTTGCCGTACTGGAAGTGGGTCTGGGCGGACGCCTTGATGCCGTCAACATCGTGGACGCCGACTGCGCCGTCGTCACGACGATCGACCTCGACCACATGGAAATGCTGGGCCCCACCCGTGAACACATCGGCTGGGAGAAAGCGCACATCTTCCGCGCGGGTCGGCCTGCCATCTGCGTTGTTCCCGATCCCCCGGCATCGCTGGTCGACTACGCGCACGCGCTGGGGGCAAAGCTCTGGCGCCTGGGTCACGAGTTCTCGCTCAGCCTGCCGGATGCCGGGTTGCGCCAGTGGAACTACCACGGACCCACGGCCAGCCGCATGGCGCTGCCGTGGCCGGCCCTGCGCGGCGCGCACCAGCTGCGCAATGCGGCCGGCGTGCTGGCGGCACTGGAAGCCCTGGCGGACGTTCTGCCGGTGGACCAAGGGGCCGTGCGCAAGGGTCTGGGCGCCGTGCAGCTCCTGGGACGCTTCCAGGTGGTTCCGGGCCGGCCGGCCATCGTGCTGGACGTGGCGCACAACCCGCATGCCGCCCGGGCGCTGGCCGATGCGCTGCGCAGCCACGGCGTGGTACCCGATCAAGCACCACCGCCAGGACCGCGGCCCCGCACGCACGCCATCGTCGGCATGCTGCGCGACAAGGATGCAGCGGCGGTTGTCGCAGCGCTGAATGATGTGATCGATGCCTGGCACCTCGTGCCGACGCACGGCGAGCGCGGCCGCAGCGCGGCGGCACTGGCCGATGCGGTCTCTGCGGCATGGACTGCGGCAGCTCCCGCTGCATTACCGGACGCATCGCATACGGCAGCGCCGATTACGGCTTCTTCGCAGGCGGCCATGGTGCTTGCGGTTGCGGGAGTCACCCGCACACATGCCCCAACGCTGCACGAATCCGTCAGCGCGGCGTTAAGCCAGCTGCGGTCCAGCGTGGCGCCGGATGATAGAATCGTCGTGTTTGGTTCATTTGTCATCGTCGCAGAAGCTCTGCGGTTCCTGGAGCGCGGTTCGCAATGAAATGGGCGTTCTGGAAGCGCAAGCCGACAACGCGCAAGTCGCCTTCCGCAGGTTCTGCGTCACCCGCGCCGGAGCCCGATTTCGATTCCCCGGATACCGACGCTGAGGAAGCGGCTGCCCTTAACGTGCGGGTGCGCACGCGCCGGCGGCTGATCGGTGCCTGCGCGCTCTTGCTGGCGGCCGTGGTGTTGGTGCCCATGGTCCTGGACCCTGCGCCCCACACGGTTCCCGATACCATCCCCATCGACCTGCCCAGCGACAAGACGCCTTTTACGCCCCATTTGCCGCCGGCTGCGCCCGATGCCGCGGCTGAGAATTCGCCATCGGGCGCTGCGCTTCCCGCCGCTCCGGGGGCTGCGGCCGACACCGCCGCTGACGTGGCCGCACCCGCGGCGCCATCCACCGAAACCGCGGCGCCGGGTGCGCCGGCCCATGCGAAAAAGCATGCCGCGGATGCACCCAAGGCTGACGCCCCCAAGGCCGATGCCCGCCGTGCAACGTCCGGCAAGATCTACCTGCAGGCCGCCGCCATGTCACGTGAAAGCTCGGCGCGCGAGCTGGCCGGGCGCATCGGCAAATCGGGTTTCACCGCATTCGTGGAGCGCACCGAAACCGGCGAGGGCGCGCGTTATCGCGTGCGCATGGGCCCGTACGCGTCCCGCACCGAAGCAGAACACGCGCGGTCCCGGTTAAAGGCGATGGGCGTGGAAGCGAATATCGTCGGCGCATGAGGCTTGCGTTTGGCACATTGGTAGCCATCTAATGAGCGCGATCGATATCGTTTTCGCGACCGTCGTGGCGATCTCGGTCGTGCTGGGCTTCTGGCGCGGTCTCACGCGCGAGCTGGTGTCCATGATCGCCTGGATCGCCATAGCCGTACTGGCCTATCGTTATGCGGGTACCGTGGGCGTTCTGCTACCCTTTGATGCTCCGCCTCTGGTGCATGTCGCCGCCGGTGTAGGCATCATCATCGTGGCGTGCGTGCTGGCCGCCGCGGTCATTGGCCGGTTGCTGCGCTCGGCGGTTGCCTCTTCGCAACTGGCGGGCGCCGATCGGGTGCTCGGAGCGGTGTTCGGCGCTTTGCGCGGGAGCCTGGTGGTCCTGTTGATTACGTGGGTGGTTGTCGAGGGGGGCTTTTCTGAAACCCATGTCTGGCGCAATTCCGCCAGCGGGCCCTACCTGGAACATGTATGGCACTGGATGGCGGGCACCATGCCCGCCCGTCGCGTGCCGCTGGTCATGCTGTCGGGAGACTGAGCCTATGTGCGGAATTGTCGGCGTGGTGGCGAACTCGCCCGTGAACCAACTGCTCTACGATGCGCTGCTGCTGCTGCAGCACCGCGGCCAGGATGCCGCCGGCATCTGCACCGTCAATGGCAACCGCTTCCACATGCACAAGGGCGGTGGCCTTGCGCGCGATGTTTTTCGCACGCGCAACATGCGCTCGCTGCCCGGCATCTCGGGCATTGCCCAGGTCCGCTACCCCACCCAGGGGTCGGCCAACGATGCCGAGGAAGCGCAACCCTTCTACGTCAATGCGCCTTTTGGCATCAGCCTGGTCCACAACGGCAACCTGACCAATGCCGAGCGCATGAAGGAGGAGATGTTCCGCAACGACCGGCGGCACATCAACACCAACTCCGACTCCGAAGTACTGCTCAACGTGCTGGCCCATGAGCTCGAGGTGGCCAGCGACGGCATCGGGCTCGAACCGGCAACGATATTCCGTGCCGTGAGCGCGGTGCATCGCCGCCTGCGCGGCGCCTATGCGGTGGTGGCGCAGATCGCCGGCTACGGCCTGCTGGCGTTTCGCGATCCCTATGGCATCCGGCCCCTGTGTTTTGGCATCAACGAGACCGACCATGGAACGGAATACCTGGTCGCGTCCGAGTCGGTAGCGTTGGATGGACTGGGCTTCCAGGTCGTGCGCGATGTTGCGCCGGGCGAGGCGATATTCATCGACTACGAAGGGCGTTTCTTCGCAACCCAGTGCGCGGAAAATCCCAGTCTTAATCCCTGCCTGTTCGAATACGTGTACCTGGCGCGCCCCGATTCCATGCTCGACGGCGTCTCGGTCTATGCCGCGCGCCTGCGATTGGGTGAGTACCTGGCGCGCCGGGTGGCGTCCGAACTGCGCACCGGCGACATCGATGTCGTCATGCCCATCCCCGATTCGAGCCGGCCGGCTGCCATGCAGCTGGCGGGCAACCTGGGCCTGGACTATCGCGAGGGCTTCATCAAGAACCGCTACATCGGCCGCACCTTCATCATGCCGGGCCAGGCCGTGCGGGCAAAGTCCGTGCGCCAGAAGCTCAATGCCATCGGCGTCGAGTTCAAGGGCAAGAACGTGCTGCTGGTCGACGATTCCATCGTCCGCGGCACCACCAGTCAGGAGATCGTGCAGATGGCGCGCGATGCCGGCGCGGCCCGCGTCTATTTCGCGTCCTCGGCGCCGCCCGTGCGCTATCCCAACGTCTATGGCATCGACATGCCCACGCGTGCCGAACTGATCGCCAGCGCGCGCGACGTCGGCGAGATCCAGGCGGCCATCGGTTCGGATGCGCTCATTTTCCAGGAACTCGACGATCTCAAGCGCGCCGTGCGCGATGGCAATCCGGCCTTGCACGGCTTCGAGGCCTCGTGTTTCGATGGCGAATACGTGACCGGCGATGTGAGCCCGGCGTATCTCGACCGCATCGAGCGGGCCCGGCTCTCGCCGGTGGCCAAGGAAGGCCAGGGCCTGTCGCAGCTGAGCCTTGCCATCGAGAGCAGCGAAAACTGAGCGGTGCGCCGGCCACGCAAGCCCGGTTTTGAAAACCGGGTACACGAAAATTGCGTTTGCGAAAACTGCGTTCGCGAAAACTTTAGTCCAGGCGAGACCCGTATATCGGGGTGAAACACCCGGTATACCGGGTACTGGCGAGGCTGGGTCGTTCTTACGATCCAGGCATGCTTCTCGATACCCACTTTCCCCGGATCATCGCCGCGCCCATCCCGTGCGCGCTGCCCCTGCGGCTGGCGCCGGGCGCGTCGTATTGGCGCGCGACGGTGGAGGAGGAAATTACCATCCGGCTCTTGCTGGTGCCGCGCAGCCGCGTCCAGGTCGACCTCTGGTGGGACCGCCGTGGCGGCGAGTCCGATGTGCAGCTGGTGATGGCGCTCTACGCAGATTCCGTCGAATTGGGCTCGCTCACCGGAAATGGTTTTGATGCCCCGCGCTTTCACCAGATGGGGTTTGGCACCATGGTCGTCAACGTCGGCATCCAGGCCTTGCAGGCCATCTGCGCGGACCCGATCTGTGTCCATGGCGTGCTGTCCAACACGGCAGAGGAACCGCTGCCGGCCGACCAGCAGGCGACCCTGATGCAGTCGCGCCGGGCATTTTGGCGGCGGTTCGGACTCGATGTGGTCGAGCGCGGTTCGCCCCCGCTCGATTATCTGCTGGGCACTGTGGGCGCGCTGCGGCTCGTGACGCACGGCCTGCTGCAAGGGCAGTTTGCGCGCAGCGTGCCGCTGGATGCGTTTGGACGCGTGCGGCCGGAAGGGTTCTGAGTCCTGAGGACACCGCTGGATGCCGCGGCAAATGCGGTGGCAACTGCGCACTACCGGCTCGTGCTAGTGTTTCCATCCCCGTAACTGCAAGCGAACCCGTACATGGCTCCGTCCGGCGCCGACATCACCACCGTCTCCCACGTCATTCAGCAGGCCGTGGCCCCCGTTTTCCTGCTTACCGGTGTCGGCGCCATCCTGGCTGTGCTGACCAACCGGCTATCACGCATCATCGACCGGTTCCGCAAGCTCGATTCCTTCATACGCGAAGAGCGCGAAGCCCATGGCGCGCATCCCGGTGGTGAGGACATCGAACACCACAGCGCCCAGGACCGCCGCCGCGAAATGGCGCTGCTGGCGCGGCGCCGCAAGCTCATCCACTACGCCATCACGCTGTGCACGGTCTGTGCATTGCTGGTCTGCGTGGTGATTGCGACGCTGTTTCTCGCCTCGGAATTTGGCGTGGATCCCTCGCGCCTGGTGGCCTTGCTGTTCGTTTCGGCGATGCTGTCCCTCATAGCGGGACTGCTCTGTTTTCTGCGCGAGATCGCGCTGGCGACTACGGAGTCTGAGGTGCGCTGAGGGCCTCGTGCGCGCGAACGCATGGGATGGTGATAAAAATCTGCGTGCCGCGACCCGGGCTCGAACTCAGAGAAAAGCTTCCCCCTACGGCCTCCGTACGTTCGCGCATTTCCAGCAGTCCAAGACCTGGCGGATTCTCGCCGGCAGCTATGGCTTCGGGGATGAAGCCCACGCCGTCGTCCTTGATGCGCAATTCAATGATGCCCAAGTTGCAACGCAACTCGACATCGACGTGCCGCGCCTTGGCATGGCGCGCGCAGTTGGCCAGGGCCTCCTGTATCACCCGGAAGAGCAGCACTTCGCTTGCGCTATCCAGGCGTCCCGGTATCTCGCCGGAGGTCCACAGGGCAATCTCGAAGCGGGTTGCGATTCCCGTGCGCCGCCGGTACTGGCGCTCGAAATCGGCGAGCGCTGCCTCGAGGCCGGCATATTCCAGCCGTGCCGGGCGCAACTCGTCCAGCATTTCGCGGATTCCGGTCACTGCCTGGCTGAGCAGGGCCTGGGATTCGGCTATCAGCTGCAGCAGTTCCGGGTCGCCGCCCGCCAACAGCCGCTCTTGAATGACGTGCAAATTGAGACCCGCCGCGGCCAAGGTGGGCCCGACACGGTCGTGAAGTTCCCCGGAAATGCGCCGCCGCTCCTTATCGGCGATTTCGAAGGCGGTCATGGCGCAGCGATTACGGGGTTGCGGATCGGAACTGCGTATGGCGCATCGTACGGTGCGGTTTGCCCGCGGAAACCAACGGGCTCGCGTGGACGATTCAGGCTGCCACCAACTGGTGGCGAATTGCGTACCGTACGAGATCCGAAGCACTGTGCAGGTCGAGCTTGCGCAGGATGTTCGCCTTGTGCGTGCTGACGGTCTTCTCGCTGAGCGCGAGTTCGCTGGCGATGTCGGCGCCGCGCTTGCCGGCGACGAGCATCTCGAAAATCCTGAACTCGCGCTCGGACAGGCATTCGTGCGCCTGCTTGCGTCCCGTGCGGTCTGCCGCAATCAGCGCCAGGCGCTCGGCGATCATGGGGCACACATACCGCGTGCCCCGCATGATCTGGCGGATGGCGGTGGTGACTTCGGTTGCCGCATTGTCCTTGGTGATGTAGCCGTCCACGCCGGCGCGCAGCGCGCGCAGCGCGGCAACATCGCCGTTTTGCATGGTGACCACCAGGATCTTCACTTGCGGGTAGGTCGTCTTCACCTGAACGATGAGATCGATACCCTCCTTGCCAGGCATGCTGAGGTCGAGCACCGCCAGGTCGATCTGGTGGACATGCAGCGCACTCATCACGCCGGTGTCATTGCCGACCTCGGCAATCACGTCCATATCGCTGTGGTCGCGCAGCAGGCGGGAGAGCCCCTCGCGAAAAATTCTATGGTCGTCGGCTATCAGTAATCGGACCACCATGGCCTCCAGATTTGGTTTGCTCCCGGTATCACATTCGGCGTGTAGTACCAGGACAAAGTGCCTTTGAAGCTGCCGAAATGCGCGCAAAAGGTCATCTCGACGACGAACTACAAGCTTATTAAACCTTAATATTCACGTCCATTGGGTATTTTCCCTACAAAAACCCATCACCTCTTTGAGCGGATATTTCCGGCTTTGGCCACAGTGAAAGTATTGCGACCGAACAGTACACCTTTCAACGCAATGATTAAAAAAACTTAATTTATGTCAAGCGAGCGAAGAAAATAAGCGGAAATACCGCTATTTATGGGTATCTGCACTTACTTCCCTAGGAAAAATCTGATGATGACGTAAGGTTTCTTATGCAGGCGTAGTAGTACCGCATCTGGTTTAATTTTCTTCAGGTCTCCAAGATGACGGTCATGCGGGATAGAACCCCGCCCTGATCATCCAAATGCGTGGTGCCAGAGTTTTTGCGATGCACCAAGCAGATACGGGTGAGGGGCAGGGGCCGGAGCCGCATCGCCAACCGGGAGGCTACATGTTGAAAATCTGGCAACCAGGCATCGCGCAGGCCGCGCAGGCCCTGGCCGCGAAGCAGGAGATGCTTCTAACCGCGCTGCTGCTGGCGACTGTTTTTGCGCTGGCGGCAAACCCCGCACACGCCCAGTCGTTCCGGGTGCAGTGTCCAACCAGCACGATCACCCACCCGACCGCCGCTAACAACAGCGCCGAGCCGGCCTACGTGGGACCCACCTATACCCCTGTCACCGGTACGGCCCCGGCCGACTACACGACCGGCAAGACGGGAACCGTGAACGGTGCCATCAAATGCCAGCAGGTGGGCGGTGGCGACGGCTACGCATCGATGGCCGACGGCACGCAGACCTACATGTTCACTTTCGGGCCGCTGTCGGGACTGCGCAACATCGCTAACGGCCAGCCCGGCACGGTGTTCATGTCCGAATTCAACTCCGTGATCGCCGACCCCACCACCCTGGTGCCCGGCTACCCCGCCGCGCTGCCGAGTTCCACACAGGCTTACAACGGCGCCATCGGCCTCGTCAACAGCAATGTGAACTACACCCTCAACATCTACGACATCCTCGAGGGCAACACCAGCGCCACGCTGACCGCCGCGAGCAAGCTCACCACCACGCCCAATACGGTCACGGTGATCCTGAACGCCGAGGCGCCGTTCAAGGTCGGCGACACGGTTGCCATCGGCCAGGGTCCCAACGGCACCGACCTCAACGGCTACACGGGCAACTTCCAGGTAACCGCGGTGGGCGTGGCCAACACCCTAGGGCTGCCGGCAAGCTATGCCTTCCAGTACACCCTGGCGGGCACCACCGGCCTGGCGGAGGTGAACGCAACGTCCGACGGCACGGCCTCGTCGATCCCGGTGATAGACGGCCACGTCGATGCCCGCCAGATCATGGACGTGGGCGTGATGAACGGCAATATTCCGGCGCCCCTGATGGCCATCGACGAGGACGACGAGTTCTTCCTCACGCTGACCAACGTCGGCATGATCATGCGGCCCGACCTGTTCGAGCAGCACACCATCCACTTCCACGGCTATCCCAACGCCTCGTCGTTCTACGACGGCGTCCCCGACGCCTCGGTGGCCATCAACATCGGAGGCAGCTTCACGTACTACTACCTGGCGCCGGACGCAGGCACCTATTTCTGGCACTGCCACATCACGCCGCCGGAACACTTGCAGATGGGCATGGTCGGGCAACTGTACGTGCGGCCGCGTCAGAACCGCGTGCCCAGCACGACGACTCTGTACGCGGCGCTGCAGGCGCAGCAGAAGGATCTGCGCACCGCCTGCAACTTGAACGATGTCCTGTGCAGCAACCCGCTACCGGTCACCGCCAACGCGGTCACCGGCAAGGGTTCAACGGCTTCCAACGGGGGCACCGGCGGCTACGTCTACAACGATGGCGACGGCTCCACCTACTACGACGTCGAAGTGCCGCTGCAGATGCACGGTTTTGATCCCAACTTTCACTACGTCGGCATGACCTTCAACAACGAAGGGTTCGCCGACATGAAGGACAAGTACTTCCTGCTCAATGGCCGCAGCTATCCCGATACGGTTACCACCGGGCCGCTCAAGACCCCGTCGTCCGACGGCGTCGACCACCTCTCGCAGCCGATCAGCGCATTGGTCAACATGACGGCCGGGCAGCGCGCACTGCTGCGGATCTCCGATCTCACGGTCAGCGAGTACCACACACTGGCCTCGCTGGGCATCCGGATGCATGTGGTGGGCTGGAACGCCAAGCTGTTGCGCGATCAGGACGGCAACAACATGGACTTCTATACGAACTCCATCACGCTCGGCGGCGGCGAGTCGGCGGACGTAATCCTCGATAGCTGTCTGGTGCGTACCAACCCCGCGGATCCCTCGTCGGCGTGCACGACCGCCGTTCCCAAGGGTACCTACTACCTGTTCACGTCCAATCTGGACCACCTGTCCAACGACGCAGAAAACTTCGGCGGCCAGATGACCGAAGTTCGCGTCAACTAAGGGGCAAGCGATGTTTGCGACGACTTTCAACACGACAAATGCGATGAAGCGCCTGCTTCCTCTGGGTCTGGCGGCAATGGGTGCCCTTTTCACCGCTGCGGCGCAGGCCGCTGCACCCGGCATCACGGGGCCCACGTTCACCCTCCAGGCAAGCCCCGCCAATATCACCCAGCCCGACGGACAGCAGATCTATTCCTGGGGTTACGGGTGCGTCGGTACGCCAGGCGGCTACGCGCCGACGACCATTGGCGGCACCTTCTGCAACGCGATGCAACTGCCCGGACCGACCTTGATCGTCACTGAAGGCCAGACCGTGACGGTGACGCTTACCAACAACCTGCCCGCTGCGGCGGGCAACACGTCCATCCTCTTCCCGGGGTTCGCCACGGCGACTCAGGGCGGCGTGACGGGCCTGCTCACGCAGGAAGCCGCGCCGGGCGGCTCCGTCACATACACCTTCACGGCCAGCACTCCCGGGACGCATGCGTATTACAGCGGCACCCAGGGCGACCTGCAGGTGGAGATGGGGCTGTTTGGCGCCCTCATCGTATTGCCAAAAACGGTTCCGGCGGCTTGCACCACCGGACTGCCAGCGACCAATCCTGGCGGTAACGCGGCAGCTCGCACGGCTTGGGGCGAGGCCGATTTCAGCCTGGCCAAGTCTGCGTACGACCACCCGGCCACGTGCTACGACCGCGAGTACCTGTTCCAGTTCTCCGAAATGGATCCCTCGATCCACACCGCAGCCCTCGCGCAGGTCACCGCCAAGGCGGGCTGCACGGCCGGCGTGGCGGGTTGCAGCCTGGACGTGCCCACTGAACCCTATCACCCCGCGTATTTCATGATCAACGGACGCTCCATGCCCGACGACATGGACCCCAATTACGCGCCGATGTATCCGAACCAGCCCTATAACGGCAATCCGCACATGCATCCGGGCGAAATCACCCTGCTGCGTGTAATCGGCCAGGGCCGCTGGCAGCATCCGTTCCACGAACACGGCAATCATGTGCGCATCCTGGCACGTGACGGCAATCTGCTGTTGAGTCCGGGCGGCAACCTCGCCGGTCCGTTGCAGTTCACCACCACGACGACGCCGGGCGTCGCATTCGACGGACTGTTCTACTACACCGGCAGGGGTCTCAACTGGGATATGTACGGGCACAACCAGGCGTCGACCGACGCCAATGCCACGCTGCCGTGCGTGCCCGACGTGAACGGCTACAACACCGGCGCGCCCGCGGCGATCAATTACTTCGAGTGGTGCCAGGATCACTACAAGCCGGTGCAGGCCGCGCCCTTCGGCGATGTGCCGGCCGGCGGTCCGATCACGCTGCCCGATCCGAACATCTTCAAGAACGGCACCTGGTACGGCGGCAGTCCGTACCTGGGCCCCGATGCGACGGCGCGTGCCACTTTCGGCACCTGCACGGGCGTGAACACCACGACGGCGTGCGGCGCAACCGGAACGACACCACCGAGTGGCACGGTCGTGAACTCGCCGTCCACGGAAGCCGGCTATGCGTTCATGTGGCACTCCCACAATGAACGCGAGATCACCACGAACAACATCTTCCCCGGCGGAATGATGATGATGATGCTCGTCGATTCGCGTGAATTCCGCATCGACGAATCCCAGTGAAGGCAGGAGACCGCAAATGCGAACCAACGATATGAAGTCCGCCCTTATCAAGACGGCACTGGCGGCTACGCTACTCCTGTCGGGCGGCGGTGCAGCCCTGGCCCAGACGGTCGTCAATCTGACCGCTGCGCCAACCAGCACCACCCTCTCCGATGGCTCCATCGTGCCGATGTGGGGCTACAGCTGCGGCACGCCCACACCGGGAACGTGTACGGCGCTGAACCCGGCGGTCGCAGCGGCTCAGGCCGCCGCGGCACCCACCGCCGCCCAGGCCGCGCAGGCCGCGGCCTGGTCACCTGTCGTCATCACCGTTCCGACCGGTAATAGTCTGACGATCAACCTGACGAACAATCTGAAGTTCGCCAATGGCAACTCGGTCCCAACCTCGCTGGTGGTCGTCGGCCAGATCGGTGGCGGCCTGGGAACCGGTTCAACGTCCACGGCCAGCCCGGACCACAGCCAGGTGCGGGCGCAAACGTGGCCAACAACCTCCACCTCGACACCGATAGAACTGCCGCCCGCGCAGGGCAATCGTGTCCAGTCGTTTTCGTCGGAAGTTGCACCGGCGGGCGTAACGCCATTGGCGACGCAAGTCGCCTCCGGCAGTGCGCTGACGTGGAGCGGCCTGCAGCCCGGCACGTACCTGATCGAATCCGGGACGCACCCGTCCATACAGGCCCCGATGGGTCTGTACGGCATCCTCGTCGTTACCGATGCGGCAACCGGGACGGCCTACGGCAAGGCGGGAACCGCGACGGCGGTCACGTACAACGCCGATATTCCCCTGCTGTTCAGCGAGATCGATCCGGTGCAAAACAATGCCGTGGCCACGGCCGTCAACACGGCGGGTTTCAGCGAGACCCGGGTCTGGTCCGGCCTGACGGGCGGCTGCGGTAATCCGGCGTCCCCGGCCGGTGTCGCCAACACCTGCTATCCGCCGGTTGTCAACTACACGCCGCTCTACTACCTGATCAACGGTCGCACTTTTGACACGACGAATGCGGCGGCGTCCCTGTACCCGGTCAACCTGCTCACCGGTGGAACCAGCCCGGTCGCTGGCAAGGTCCTGGTGCGGCTGGCCAACGCGGGCAGCAAGATGCACGTTCCTGCCATCGTCGGTGCGCAGACTACGGTCACCAGCACCGTAGGTGGCGTTGCCACAACCAGCACGCCCGTTGGCATGACGCTGATCGCCGAAGACGGCAACGTGCTGCCCGGACTTGCCCGGGTCCAGAACGAAGTCTTCCTGGCGGCCGGCAAGACCTACGATGTTTCGATCAACGCCCCGGCAACCGTCACCACGGCCCTGCCCATCTATGACCGCGAACTGAGCCTGTCGGCCAACGCTACCGGCCGCGATGGCGGCATGTTGGCCTACATCAGCATCAACGGTGCCGGCGTTCCGGCTGCTACGGCGGCCGGCGCTGCTGCCGCGGTCGCGGATTCGTACAACGCCGTAGTGCCGGGCCAGCCCCTCGTCGTATCGGATCCGTCCAAGGGCGTCATCGCCAACGACGTGCGGGTTTACGGCGTATCGCTGCTCACGGCGCCCACCAACGGCACGGTCGTGTTGAACGCCAACGGTACCTTTACCTACACGCCCACCGGCACGACGTTTACCACCGACAGCTTCACCTATTGCGCCAATTCCGCGTTCACGCCAGCAACCGCCACGACGGCGGCGAGCTGCTCGTCCGCGGCCCTCACGGCCACGGTTTCCCTGGGCGCGTCCACCGTGCTATCCAGCGACTCCGGCGTTACGTGCGTGCCCACCGCCTTCACTTCAGCGGTGTCTACCTACATCGCGATCAAGACCCCCGGCGTGCTGTCCGGATGTACCGACGGCGCCGGCCTGCCGCTGAGCGTTGACCCGGCCACGGTGACGGGCAACGGGATAACCGTCACTGCGGACGCCAATGGAGGCTTCACGGCCACCGCCACGGCCGCTGGCACGTACAGCTTCTCCTTCCAGGCGAAGAACTCCCTGGGCCTGCATGGCGCGGCTACGACGGTATCGGTTACCTTCCAGTCGCCCAGCAACCTTGCGGTAACGGTACTCGATGGCGTCGATCACAAGACGCCGATCACCGACTATCGCTGGATCATCGAGGAAGACCGCACGTTCTACGTGGATCCCGCCTGCACGACCAATCCCCTGCCGGCCGGCTGCCCCACGATTGCCGCCGGCAATACCAGCCCCATCAATTACGGCACCAACTTCCACACCAGCTCCATGCCGGTGGTGGCGTCGGGCTGTACCGGAGCCCTGTCCTGCGAAGGCGGACAGACGCTGCAGGGCGTTTCCACGGTTTGCGATATCGGCAATGGTGTGTGCCACCCCGGTACCCAGCAGACCGTTTCGCTGCCGGGAAGCGTGAACCTCGACCCCAGCAAGCGCTACTACATCTCCATCCTGCCGGGCGATGCGGCCAATCCGTTCAATGCCGGGTATCAGGGCGTGGCGGATTGTTCCGCGGCAGGCGTTGCCGCCGGGCATTGCGGCCACGGCATGGGTGGTGCGCCCATCGCGGCCGTGTGCGGACCGCAGTCGGTCAGCAAGGCGGCCTGTGTCCCCGGCACGGCCTACACCTTTGCGCCGGTGATGGTGCTTGCGGTTCCCACGCCGCTGCCCAGTTCCACGTTGTCGCTTATCGTTTACGAAGACGACTACCCGCTCAATGGTGAGCAGGGCACGGGCGGCGGTATCGATGTGCTCGCTCCGCAGGAGCCGGGCCTGGGCGACTTCCAGATCACCCTGCTCGACCAGGCCGGACAGACCGGCGCGGCGACTGGCACGCCGACCTACGACATGTTCAACGAGCCCTTGTCCAACGCGCTTGCCGGAACCATAGACCCGGTGACCGGACTGGATGCCTGCCCGGTATCGGCGGTGGCAACGGCAAATGCGCAATTCAATACGGCCAACGCCGCGGCGATTGCCGCCGGCACGGTTGCGCCCAAGTCGACGGCAACCGCCATGATCGTCACCTGTCCCAAGTACGAAGGCGACGGCAAGACGCTCTCGCCGATGGCGGGGCAGGCGTTGGTCAAGAACCTGTACCCGGGACGCTACAGCGTCTCCGCTCTGCCCGGCGCCAGCCGCATCGCACTGGGCGAGGAATGGGTCCAGACCAATACGCTCGACGGTCAAAAAGGCCACGACTCGTTCATGCGCGTGGGCGAGCCGGGGTACTTCCAGGAATTCGGACCGGCGGGCTACCACGTCTCGATCGGCTTTGCCAATCCGAAGATCATCAACCAGCGCCGCTACAACGACAGCAAGTCGGGCATGTGCGATCCGCTGCCCAACGGCGGCGCGCTGGCCTGTACGTTTGAAGTCAAGGGCCGTGTCACCGGTTCGCGCCTGAGCCGCACGCCCGACAGCCGTCTCTACAGCAGCGGCGGCCGTGACTCGCTGGCCTTCACGCAGTGCTATGTGAGCCTGGGTGACCCGGACGGCGCGGAAATTGCCTTCGCCAAGTGCGACGCCGATGGCTACTTCGACCTGAAGGGCGTGCCGGCCGGCAACTGGAAGATCACCACCTTCGACCAGTGGAACGACCAGATCATCGACGGCATCACCCAGCCGGTTTCGGTGGGTTGCGCCGGTAATGTTGGCGGGCTGTGCTCCACGCCCACCAGCGGGACGGCGGCTACGGCCAACCCGACCTGCGTCGGCCCGACAACGACGAACGCCATCTGCGACATGGGTGAAATCGGCGTGCACCAGTGGCAGGCCGACCTGTATACCCGTTCCTTCATCGACACCTCGGGCACTGGCCTGTCCAACGACTCGGCCGCCGGCAGCAACAAGCCGGGCCTTGCCCTGGTGGCGACCAACGTGCGCTTCCGCGACGGCAGCTTCTCGGACTTCAACAACACGGATCTGAACGGCTACGCGAACTTCAACGAGGAGTTCCCGCTGTTCAACTGGTACGTGGTCGAGACCGATACGACGCGCTACAAGACCACCGGCGTGCATGTGATTTACGACGCAGGCGGACCGGCCGATGGTTCGATTTCGTGCGGCGCGGGCACCACGGCCAGCCCGGCGCCCAAGTGTGGCGGTTCGACGATAGCGGCTGGCCTGGCCAATACGTATGAGAACAACCCGCTGCCGGGTAACCTTTCCGTGCCGGGTGCGGTGTATTGCGCCAACGCCGACTGCTTCGGGCAATCCATCGCCGGCGGCCCGATCCCCAGCAGCGCGACGCTCAACTCCACCGGCCGCATCGACCCGCCGTTCTGGTTCGGTTCCTACGGCTGGCAGGGTTACATCGGCCAGGGCAACTTCCTCGAATGGGGCAAGAAGCCGTACGCGCCGACCGAGACCGGCCCGATCCACGGCCATGTGGTCTATGCATCGACCCGGCCGTTCGACAACCCGCAACTGCTGCTGCAGAACAAGTGGGAGCCGCTGGTCGCGAACGTGACGGTCAACCTCTATCAGGAAGGCCTGGCCGCCGACGGCGTGACCAAGACCCTCAAGCTGGTCGACACCACGCAGACCTCGAGCTGGGATGATTGGGCGCAGGGTTTCCGCTCGGACGGCGTGCCCTACATGAACTGCCCGGGCCAGCAAGGCAGCACCGACCCGTTCTTCTACGCCTTGCAGAACCAGCCGCAGTACCTCGACTGGTACAACGCGCAGCACAATGGTGGAACGCTGCATCCGCTGCCCAGCGGCTCGCAGTTCAAGTGCTACGACGGCGAACACAGCTGGAACCAGCTGCAGCCGGCGCCGTATGACGGCATGTACAACTTCCCCAGCGTGACCTCCTTTGACCCGAAGACCGGCAAGCCGCTGACCACCAATTGCACGGCCTGCATCCCCAACCCCGACACCACCGATCCGTTCCGTGCCGGTACGCCCATGCTGCCGGCCGGCAAGTACGTGGTGGAAGTGGTGGTTCCCGCAGGCTACGAACTGGTCAAGGAAGAGGACAAGAACATCCTGATCGGCGATAACTACATCGCGCCGGCGGCGCTCCAGTTCCCCAACCTGGCTACGGCGGTCTACATCCTGCCCGACCAGGCGCAACTGGCGGCCACCTTCAATCCGTTGAACGCGCAGGATTCCACTTACGCCCTGGGCCGCAACCCCGCTCTGGTCAGCCATGAAGGCGACACCGGCAGCGTGGAAACGTTCTGGCCCTGCGTGGGCGAGATCCGCCAGGTACCGGACTACCTGAGCCTGTTCCCGCAAGCCAAGCAGGTGTCGCCGTTCGCCGGTGCCTTCAAGCCGCTGTGCGATCGCAAGGAAGTGACGCTGGATTACCAGACCGCGGCACTGGCCAAGTTCTACATCTTCAACTCGACGCCCAAGTCCTCGCACTTCCAGGGCATCATCCTGGACGACTTCGCGGCCGAGTTCGATCCGTTCTCGCCGCAGTTCGGCGAGAAGTTTGCCCCCTCGTACTTGCCGGTTGCCGTCAAGGACTGGACGGGCAACCCGATCAATCGCGTCTACACCGACCAGTTCGGCCTGTACAACGGCCTCAACTATTCGACCTGGGAAGTCAACCCGCCCAACCCGACGGGCTATGCGCCGACCATGATGGTCATGTGCATGAACGATGCGGGCACGGGTACGACGCCGGATCCGCTGTTCCAGCCCGGCTACAGCCAGTTCTGCTACGAGCTGCCGTTCATGCCCGGCCAGACCGGCTACTTCGACACACCGGTGGTGCCGGTAGAGGCCTTTGCCTCGGGCAGCTACAACCGCCCGGATTGCGCCTATCCCGATGCGACGCCGGCTATCTCCAGCGTCACGGGTGATGTTGCCGGTCCGTGGGTCAGTGCCGCCAAGCATTCGCTCACGATCAATGCACTGGGCAATTAATCCGTGGACTGGTACGGTTACACGGGACCGTCGACCACGACGGCGCCGTACAACCAGGCCAAGATCACGCGCCACTACGGTTTTGGTGGCGCCCAGGGTTCCGGCAGTGTTTCTATCGGCGGGGTGAATGCTCCCGTCGTGAGCTGGAGCGACACGGCGATAACCGTTTCGGTGCCCTCGGGCGTTCCGGCCTGCGCGGTGCAGCAGCAAGGCCAGTATGGTGGCTCGAAGGCTGAGTGCGGCCAGTTGGTTGTCACGACCGGCGCCGGCAAGCAGTCGATCGACGCGGTCACCGTCACCATCGGTGGCAAGGCGCCCACGTTGCTCGCTGCAGGTGCGACGATCCAGTCCGCGATCGACGCCGCCAAGCCCGGCGATATGATCATCGTGCCGCAAGGCGTCTACAACGAAATGCTGGTGATGTGGAAGCCGGTACGCCTGCAGGGCGTGGGAGCGGCAACGACGATCGTCGATGCCAACACCCAGCCGGCCGGCAGACTGCTCAACCCGTGGCGCCAGAAGGTCGTCTGCCTGTTTGGCCTGACGGTGGACGGACGCCCGGATCCCACCAGCAGCGGCCGGGCCTGTACCACGGGCCTGACGGACGCGACCAACAACCAGACGGGCACCACGTGGATGAACTTCCCGCAGATGGTGGTGGACCGCCTGCCCTTCGAAGCGACCCTGGGTTGGGATGCCAGCCTGAACGGCAACCTGGCTGAACAGCTCATCGAGCCCAGCCTGCTGGGTGCCTACGAAGGCGCGGCCATCACGGTTCTGGGCAAGGGCGTGAAGTTCCCCGCGGGTACGCAGGTCCTGGACGCCTACGGCGCCACGACCAACACACCCGGTGCGGCCTTCCCGACCAACACGACCCTGCTGTCGGCGGCAGACTGCGGCGGTTCCAACTCGCCGGCCAATCCGTATCCGACGAACTTCTACTGCAACCCGTCCAGCATCGACGGCCTGGGCGTCCGCGACAGTTCGCAGGGTGGCGGCGGTATCTTCGTCCACGCCTATGCGCACAACCTGCAGGTGGCCAACAACCGCGTGTACAACAACACCGGCACGATGTCGGGCGGTATCACGATCGGCACGGGCGAGCACCCGGACGTCGCCCTGGGCGGCACGGGACAGACCGTCACCAGCTACCCAACCTCGTGCGAGACCAGCAACATCCAGAACCTGAGCCTGCCGTTCTGCTTCAACATGAACGTGAACGTCCACAACAATTCCGTGGTCGGCAATTCGTCGATGGGGGATGAACTGTTCTCCTCGACGCCGGCCGGCGCGGGTGGCGTCAGCATCAACACCGGTTCGGATTACTACACGTTCTCCAACAACTGGATCTGCGGCAACCTCAGCTCGGGTGACGGTGGTGGCTTCTCGCATATCGGCTTCATCAAGAACGGCGATATCGAGCACAACACCATCATCTTCAACCAGAGTACCAATCCGTCGATCACGACCAACGGCGGTGGCCTGCTGGTGATGGGTGCGCCCGACGTCGACCCGACGACCTGCGGTGTCGCCAACGACCAGGATTGCGTTGCGCCTCCGTCCACGATCCTGCCCAGCGACGGTACGGGCCCGGGTCTGAAGATCAACGCCAACCTGATCCTGGGTAACGCGGCCGATTCCGGCAGCGGTGGCGGTCTACGCATCCAGCACGTGAACGGAACCGACGTGCTCAACATCCCGAACGGCGCCAGCACCTGCCGTGCCGATCTGTCGCAATGCGACTGGAACTCGGTCAACGTGACGAACAACATCATCGTCAACAACGTTGCGGGCTGGGATGGCGGTGGCGTTTCGCTGCTCGACGCGCTGGCGGTCAACATCGTGAACAACACGATCGCCTCCAATGATTCGACGGCCTCGTCCGGCACGCTGTTCCAGGCTCTGTTCGCGAACCTGGCCAGTACGGCCGCACCCACCACCAACGTGACCTGCGGCGCTAACAATGGCCAGTCCTGCCCGCAGGTTGCCGGCCTGGTGAGCGTGAACAACAGCCCGGTTCTGCAGGCCAACATCAATCTGCTGCCCGCCAACAGCTTCAGCTGCCCCGCGGGTCACGGTATTGCAACGGCAACGGGTCCCACTTGCTTCAACTACTCGATCCCGCTGCTCTTCAACGACGTGATCTGGCAGAACCGCTCGTTCTACATCGGGGTGGGAGGCAAGGGCACCGGCAATACCAGCCAGCAGAACCAGGTGACGCTGTATCCGGCGGGCTCCACGACGGGTGCTGCAAACCAAACCGCGACGGGCGGCTGCCCAGCCGGTTCCAGCTATTGGGATATCGGCCTGCGCGGTGACACGGCGCCCACGAACAACACGGCGCAGGGCTTCGTACCGGTGTATTCGGTTCTGGCCGGTGCTGCAGGAACCTACGGTGGCACCAACGACTTCAACGCTTCGCCGGCCTTCACTAGCCAGTACTGCAATGGCTCGCGCACGCCGCCGGAGCTCGGTGCCAGCGGCTTTGCCGTGCCCCCGGGCGTGAACGAGTTCAACGCGTTCCCGAACCCCGTATTCTCCCTGACGGCCTCGGGTGTGGTGGACGAGGGCAACAACTGGGTGAACGTGCGCTGGGGTCCCCTGGCCCTGACCAGTCCCGTGACGAACGCCGTACTGGGCAACTACACGCCTGGCGCCGGTTCGTCGGCGATCGACCAGGGTACGTCGGGCGTGAACGTGGGCACCGTCCGCGTGTCGGCTCCCCGCTCGGACTTCTTCGGCAATCCGCGTCCGGCCGGTGCGGGCTACGACATCGGCGCGGTCGAGGTTCCGGCCGCGACGACGGCGGTGCTCAGCGTCACGGGTGGTCCGCTGACCTTCAGCGCAGCCGTGGGCTACCCGAGCGCCGCGCAAACCCTGACCCTGCACAACACGGGTGCGGCAGCCGGAACGGGCATCGCCCTGACGTTCTCGTCGACGGTTTACACCCGGTCGGGTGGTACCTGCGGTGCAACGCTGGCGGTGGGCAATACCTGCACGATCGCGGTGGTGTTCACGCCGACGGCCCTGGGTGCTGCTCCCGGAACGCTGATCATCAATGCCAACGTTCCTGTGACCGGCTCGCCGGTTGCGCTCAACGGTACGGGTGTGGCGCCGATCATCTCGGCAACGCTGACGCCTGCCAACTGGACGATCGCGCAGGCGCGCAATTGCCCGGGTAGGGGTTTCGGGGCTTTCGCCTGCTTCTTTGACCCGCAGCAACCGTTCACGCTGACCAATACGGGCAACGTGCCGCTGACGAACATCGGTAACGGGGTGCTGGGCGGAACCGCAGCCAATGTCGCGAACTGGAGCATCTTCCAACTGCTGTCGACCTGCGGTCCTGCCCCGCGCGGTAGCGGGCAGCTCGTGGCGACCACGACGCTGGCTCCGGGCGCAACGTGCTTCGTCGACGTGCAGTTCAAGCCGCTCACGGCACAGGCGGCGGGGGCCAAACCCGCAACCGTGTCGGTCACGGACTCGGCGGGCACGCAAACCGCCACCCTGACCGGCACCGCCCAGTAGGCAATGAAACCGGCCGGACATCCCGCGAGGGATGTCCGGAACTCGGGAGAGTCCGGAACTTTTAAATTTCTAAACGCCTAAGTTTCGAAGCTGCCCATTGCGATCGCTACAGGCTCACCTTCAAGATTTGGGGTGTAACTGCGCCGAGTAAACTCTTCGCCAATTGGATAGACCTTAAGCACATAAAACCAATCAGGGGCTTTAACAATAGTGCGAGAATTAACTGAGGCAACTAAA
>CAIQGU010000347.1 GCA_903871435.1 uncultured Burkholderiales bacterium
GAAGGACCCCGCGTCGCGGTCGTCGACGCCAATAGCCATGTGCACCTGCAGCCCGTCACCGTGGGGCGCGACTTTGGTCAAAATATCGAGCTGCTGAGCGGCATTCAGGCCGGTGACCAGCTCGTGCTCAACCCCGCCGACTCGCTGGCCGAAGGCGATGCCGTCACGGTACGCCCGCCTCCCGCGCCCAAGGACAAGCCGTGACCGCAGGTGACCCGTACTCCGCCCGCTGCCACGGGCGGCGCAGGAACTCCGCTACCCGCGCTGGTGCCTGCGCTGCTACCTGCGATGCTGCCCCCGCTTCTGCCCGCGCTGCTAACCGCGCTGCTGCCCGCGCCTTGCCGACGCTGGCGGTCGCTCTTGCACTGACCGCCTGCGCCGTCGGTCCGGATTACCTGCGGCCTGCCGCCGACGTGCCGCCAGCGTGGACCACGGAGCAACCCTGGCGCACGGCCACACCGGCCGACACGGCCACGCCCGCCAATTGGTGGGAAATCTTCGGCGATGCCCGGCTCAACGCCCTGGAAGCCGATGTCATCGCGCACAACCTATCCCTGCAAGTGGCCACCGAACGGCTGACGCAGGCACGCGCCCAGGCCAGCGTAGCGTCGGCGGCGCTCTTTCCCACGCTCAATGCCAACGCCGGCGCGCTGCGCGACCGGTCGTCTACGAACCGGCCGCGGGCCAATTACGCGGTGCCCAACAGCAGCACGGTGCAAAACGACCTCACCGCAAGCTTTGGCGTGCGCTATGAGCTGGATCTTTTCGGCGGCGTGCGCCGCCAGGTGGAAGCGGCGCGTGCCGATGCCGAGCAGGCGCGGTCGGACCTCGCCAATGCGCGTCTGGTGCTGACGGCCGAGACGGCGGCCGACTACTTCACCGTGTGCGCCCTGGACGCGGAGATCGACGTCGTGCGCCAGAACATTGCCGCCGAACGGCGCGCACTCGATTTCGTGAGCGCGCGCCACGACATGGGCGTGGCGTCGGGGCTGGACCTGGCGCAACAACAATCGCAGCTCGACACGACGATCACGCAGATCGACCTGTTGCGCGTGCAGCGCGCCCAGTTCGAGCACGCCCTGGCCACGCTGAGCGGCACGCCCGCGCCGGCGTTCGCCGTGGCGCCGCAGCTCGTCAGCCTGAACGTCCCGCCTATACCGGTGGGCCTGCCTTCGGACCTGCTCGAGCGGCGGCCGGACGTGGCATCAGCGGAGCGCGCGGTGGCCGCCGCCAATGCGCGCATCGGCGTGGCCCGGGCAGCGTACTTTCCCAGCGTGCCGCTGCTGGGCAATTACGGCGTTGAAAGCAATACCGCGGCCTCGCTCTTCAATGCCGCTTCCAACCTGTGGTCGCTGGGCGTATCGGCCACCCAGCCCCTCTTCGATGCGGGGCGCATCTCGGCCAATGTGGATTTTGCCAAGGCCGGCTACCGCGCAACCGTGGCCCAGTACCGCCTCTCGGTGCTCACGGCCCTGCAGGAGGTCGAGGATGGCATGACCGGCATCGGCAACCTGGAGCGCGCCTCCGCCGAGGCCGGCGCAGCGGTCACCAGTGCGCAGCGCGTGGTAGATCTTGCCAACGACCGCTACACCGGCGGCCTGGCTACCTACCTCGACGTGGTAACGGCTCAACAGGCGCTATTGGCCAATCAGCGCCAGCAGGCGCAGATCCGCGGCCAGCAGATGCTGGTGGCCGTGTATCTGGTCAAAGCGCTGGGTGGTGGCTGGCTGGCCGGCATGCAACCATTGGCGGCTGCCACACCCTAGGCAGTCTGCAAAAAACATCCAACGAGCCTCCCCTCGCCCGCGAAGCGGGAGAGGGGCCGGGGGTGAGGGTCGAGGCGCTGGTTTTGTTTAATGAGCACGGACTGTGCACCTAGTTGTCACCGCAGCGCATCCCCCACCCTCACCCTGCCCTCTCCCGCCAGCGGGAGAGGGTTCATTTATCCATCACGCCCCCGCTCGCGCAAATCAGCCCGCCTCCGACTGCGCATCCATGCACGCCCGCCGGAACCCGATCGGGTCGGCGATGCCTCGCAGCGGTTCGTGGGTGGCGCCGGTGCCCGCAATGATCAAGTCGCCAAACCCGAACAGTCGGCCCAGGATTCCCTGTTCGACCTGAACGCTTTCAACCTTGCCGATATTGATTTCCAGGGTGCGGCGGCTGATGAGGCCCAGCTTGATGACGATCCGGCGGTTCGTGACGGCAATTTCGGTCGACCGGTAGCGCACATAGGCGACCCCCAGGATGACGAGGCCCACGACCAGCGGCAGGGTCACGATCCCCAGCAGGATGAGCGGCGCAAGCGACCACAGGCTGATGCGTCCCGTATGGAATATGCGCTCGTCCCGTCCCAGGGTGCTCTCGATGTAGTCGCTCAATTTACGCCCCTCAATAAAACAGCTCGGAAATATCCACCGATGACTTATGCCCCACGCTGGCAAGATGCTGCGCCAGCCAGGACTTGGCATTATCACGGCCCAGGTCACGCAAGGTGGTGAAGAACTGCAGATTGACCGCCAGCCGGGTTTCGGCCGTGAGATCGCTCATGAATTCCTGCGCATCGATCACGTGGAAAGAGGTGGCGGCGATGCGCCGCTCGAAGCGGCCCATGGGAAAGCGCATCTGGCTCACATAGTCGCGAAAGTGCGCAAACATGCGCATCTCGCGCAGGAACGTGGCGGTGAAAGCGAACTCGAGGACGCGTTCGCGGATGTCCTGCACCGTGTGCGGGGTCTCCTTGTGCTTGAGCGGCGAGAGCAGCACGAGCAGGATGTCCGGAGATGTGCACTCGTAGAAAAGAGGAAACACGGCAGGATTGGCCGCGTATCCGCCGTCCCAGTACGGCTCGCCGTCGATCTCGACGGCGCGGTTCACGGTGGGCAGGCAGGCCGAGGCGAGGATCGCGTCGGCGCTCAATTCGGGCAGGCGGAACAGCCGCAGCTTGCCGGAATTGGCATTGGTGGCCGCGACAAATAGCTTGAGCGTGCTCTCGGCGCGCAGGCGCTCGAAGTCGATCTGCGCCGTCACGATGTCGCGCAGCGGGTTAAGGTCGTAGGGGTTGAGCCGGTCCGGCGAGAAATAGTTGGCCCAGCGAAGCATGCTCTTGAAAGCCGGCGCGAGGCTCACGCCCTGCCCGTCTGCCGCAGCCACGGTAGCGGCCATGGGCATGGTGCCGGCAAGCGCCGTCCAGAACTGCTCCAGGGCGGCGCGCGCACCGTCGCGCCCGCCGGTCATCAGGCCCTGCGCCAAGGCCACGGCATTCATCGCGCCGGCGCTGGTGCCGCTGACGCCCTCGAAGTCGAGCCGGCCGTCCTCGAGCAAGGCATCGAGCACGCCCCAGGTGAAGGCGCCATGGGCGCCACCGCCTTGCAGCGCGAGGTTGACGGTCGGATGAGACGGTTTGCGGGAATTCACGATGTGCAATGCCGGTGGGTCACGCGGATCACCCGCGGGTGATCCGCAGGATCACCACCGCCATTGTCGCATGTTGCGACGCAGCAATGATCCTCCCTAAACCTCCTCCCTAAGCCGTACGCCCCCGAATCACGACGGGAGGAAATCCACCGGCCAGGTAATCGTCAACTGGTCGACATCCTTGGCACCGAAATCGAAGGATTTGATCCGGCCGAGCAGCTTCTTCTCCAGCTCCGGCGCCTTGAGTTCGCTGGAGACGACCTTGCAGTCGAGCACCTCGCCGGAGGGCGCGATGGTAAGACTCAGCACCACCTTGCCCTGAAGCGACGGATCTTCCCGCAGTGCACGGTTGTAGATGGCGTAGATGGCACCCTTGTTGCGTTCGAACACAAGCTTGATCTCTTCCACGGAGCGCGTGGGCTTGCCGCTGGTGCCGCGCTGCACGGTGCCCCCGTGGCTGCCCGCGCCGCCTCCGCCACCGCCCCCGGCAACGCCCTCCACCAGCGTCGTGGCCCGGCCTGCCAGCCCACCGCCACCGGTATCACGGCTGTAGCCGGCGGTGTTGATGCCGCCACTGCCACGTGTGGCGTTGGAGGTGATCAGCGAGCGCACGGGAGTGCCCAGGCCCGATCCGCTGCCCACGCCCGCACCCACGCCGGCGCCGACGCCCGGCCCTTGCTTGATGTTCTGATTGAGCTGCACGGCCGTTGGCGCGCCGCGCAGATCGGCCAGTTCATCCTTCATCGCCAGTAGGCCCACGCCGGATACCTTCTTGCGCGTTTCCGCCAGCTTCTCGCCCGGGGTTTTATCCGGCTCGGGCACCCGCGCCTCCACTACCGGCTGCTTCACCGGCTTGGGCTTGACCTCCGGGTTCCTGGGGGTTTCGACTTTCTTGGTTTCGACGATGGGTTCACGCTTGACTTCCACGGGCGGCGGCACGGGACGGTTCTCGAGCAGCATCTTGGCATAGCGCTGCGGCAGTTCCTCGGAGTGGACGTCGGCTGCCGGCCGCGGCAGCCAAGGCATGACCAGTCCGAAGAGCAGCGCCAGCACCAGCACGATCGTGAGGATGCGCCGGAACCGCTGCTCGTCCTCCGCGGAGGGCGACCACGGCAGTATGGCCGAATGGTACGAAAGGCTCATCGTCGCCATTACGCGCCACTCTTTCTTTGCACGGCGAATGACACTTCGCTGTAGTTGGCGCGCGCGCAGGTAATCATTACCTTGCGCAGCAGCCGGTACGGGATGCCCTTGTCGCCCATGATGGTGATGGGCTGGTTCTCCGGTGTGTTCTCCTTGCGTACCAGGGCATGGCTGGCCTGCACGTCGAGTTCGGCCTTGAGCGGCTCGATGATGTCGCCCTCCGTGGCAAGCACCTCGGCAACCGACGCCACCTTGCGCCCCTGCACCAGGATCTCGTCGTTACTGACGACGACCACCACGGATTCCGCCGGGGTCTTCTCGGCGATGGATTCGGGCAGCTTCACGGCCTTGGAATTGGGGAGCGTCTCCACATCGGTCGAGTTCGACAGCAGGAAGAAGATGAGAATCGTGAAGATATCGATCAGCGACACGAGATTCATGTCCACCAGCGGCGAATTGCGCGCCGCGCGGACCTTGCGGCGTTGCATCGGGGTCAGGTTCATGATCCCGCCTTCGTGGGCGAACCCGCGCGGATGGGCGCATCGCCCACCGAAATATCCGGGAAGAGCTCGGCCTTGACGACATTTGCGCCCTGAACCTGGTGGCCCACGCGCACGGCGTCCATCACTTGCACGAGCACGTCATACGGCGTATCGGATTCGGCGAGGACCGTAGCGTCGGTCTTGTCGGGAAATTTCACCTTGATCTGTTCCATCAGCGACGACAGTGTCTTGTAGTCGTAGCCACCCGGCGTGTTGGCGATGCGCTGCACCAGCCCGCCGATACGGTCGCCCACTTCGATGGCGTCAGGCCGTATCACGACCTCGAGCTTCAGGTCATTGGTCTTGAGCGACTCCACACCGGAGGTCTGCGCCGGCAGGTTCAACTGCAGTACCGCGAGGCGGGAGAACACGGCCGTCGACAGCAGGAACGGCACCAGCACCACGATCAGGTTGAGGAACGCGGTGATTTCCAGCGCCGCCGGCCGCTTGTGCAGGCGTCGGATCGGCATGGCTAGTTCGACTCGCGCGCTTCGCCGGCCGGCTTGCCGTCAGCCGTCAATCGCTGGACCAGGTTGAGGAAGCTGATCTTGGCGGCCTCGAGGCTGTCGACGATTTCCGTGGTCTGGGCCGACAGGTAGGAGTGGATCAGCAGGAACGGGATGGCCACGGTCAGGGCAAAGAACGTATTGTTCATGGCCACCGAGATACTGGCCGACAGCAGTTCGGCTTTTTCAGCGGGGTTGACCTGCGCGACCGCGGTAAAGGCGTGGATCAGGCCGCTGATGGTGCCCAGGAGGCCCACCAGCGTGATGACGTTGGCGAAGGTGGCGATGTAGTGGGTGCGCCGCTCCAGGCGGGGCACGATTTCCATCATGCCTTCCTCCATGGCCGCATCGATATCTTCGCGGCGGCGGGTACTTTGCAGCCGGCTCAAGCCGTTGTGCACGATCATGCCGATGGCCACGTCGGACTTGGCCGTGGCGCTGTACACCTCCTTTAGCTTGCCACCCTGCAACATCGGCAGGATGCGGTCCCACTGCCGGCGGTTCTCGCTGCGGGACTTGGTGATGAAGACGAAGCGCTCGACGGCGATCGCCAGGCCCAGGGCCATGATGAGCAGGCTGGGGTAGATGAACATCCCGCAATCCTGGAAAAACTTAATGACCGTACCGAATGCATCCATCGAATCATCTCCAATTTCAAAACAGTTTCCGGCCTGGACTCCAGACCGCTGCGCGCCGGCAGGGACCGCGCGCGCCAAGTTGAATCCGCCCTATCGGTTTTCGGGCGCCGGCTTCATTTCCGGGGGCGCAACTTGCGCCCCGTATTTGACCTGCCGCTGGAAAACCTCGCGGTCCAGCGGCTCCATCGTTTCATCGAGCACGCTTTTGAGCGGCCGTCCGGGCAGTTCACCCGGTACCGGCTTCTTCCACGGAACGATGTACAACACCTTGGGCAATTCGCGATTGCCGATGATCTTCGTGTTCTCCATGTTGGCCTTGTCGTCGGCGCGGGCCGGCAACGCGGCTCCCGCCAGCAACACCAGCGCGGCCAGCAGTGGCAGCAGCGCCATCAGGTTCAGGGAATCCGGGGTTCTCGCAATGCGCGTGCGCGGGTTCATTCCTTCTCCTTCGGGCTGTCGGCCTTGGCTTCGCGATTGCGGTTCTTCAGATCCGCAACCCATTTGGTGACCTTGGCATCGCCGCCGGGCGTGAGCGCCAGATAGCGATCGTATAACTCGAGGGCACGTTTACCGTCCCAGAGATAAAGGTCGAAAAGCATCCCCAAATTTAGGATAGGGGCCGCATAAGCGGGATCAATGGCGGTGGCGTGCTCGTAGGCGTCACGCGCCTTGGCAAATTGACCTTGCTGCCGGTAGGCGATCCCCAGCTGATTCCAGTAGACGGGTTGCTGGGCATTGCACTTCACCGCCAGTTCCAGCTCGGCTACGGCCGGCTCCAGCTTGCCGCCCTGGCGGTAAACGATGCCCAGATTGGCATGGGGACCACCCAGGTCGGGATGGGACTTGGTCAGCGCCAGGAAGATTTTCTCGGCCTCCGGCAGATGCCCCTCGTGCAACTCCTTGAGACCGTTTTCGAAGGACGCGATAACCGCGTTATCCAGCTCGGGAATCAACGGGGGTTTCTGCGCGGCCTGGGCAGCGGCGGTCTTGGCGGCCTTGGCATCCGCGGCAGCCTCGCCGCCGCCACGAACGCCTGCGCAGGCGGCCATCAAGGCGGTGAGCAGCAGGACCACGGCAACGCGCGCGGCAGCGCGTGCGGCATCGCAGCCCCCGGCAACCGCGTCTTCAGCGGATCGCATCGATCGTGTCCTCGCTGCTCTCGACCTTGCCGTAACGCAGCGGCCGCAGTTGCGCCAGCGCCGTGAAGCTGCTCTTGACCCACTGATCGTAGATGCCCTCGGCACTGTGGTGCACATTGGCCTCGTGCATGGCGATGGATTTCTCCTCGAAGGGGAAGGACTGTTCCTCCAGCAGCACGTTGTACTGCTCGAGCTCATCACCGGAGAGCCCCTTGGGGCGCTCCGAATCCATGAGTGATTTGCCAAACTCGTGATAGACCTCGGCGGCGTGATACGTGGCAGCGGTGGAGACCTCGGCAACGCCGTAGTCGGCGGCGGCAGCGTAGGCCTTGAGCACTTCTTCCATGCGGCTCTTCTTGAGCGCCAGCTGTTTCTTGAGCGGTTCTACCAACGCAACCTTGTGGAACTCA
>CAIQGU010000348.1 GCA_903871435.1 uncultured Burkholderiales bacterium
CCATCCCATATAGAATTGCCTTTCCCTTACGCCAGTAACCCGCACCAATAATCTGCGAATGCATGCTGCGCTACTCTGAACGGCACACCGTGCTTCCCTTGATTTTCCGCGTCCTTGCGTTTGACCCAATCAAAAGTTGGCGTCGCCATGGCCGAATCCTACGCCAAAAAGCCATATATTAATATGGGTACTTATATGGGCATCAAGCGCGCGGAGTAGTTTGTCGCAATCGCGTACGTATTTGGCTACCAACTGGAGCCGGGGTAGTCACAATTGCTTGCGGTTGGATTCCCTGGATCTTCGAGAGCCTGCAACTACAAGCCGCTTTTTTCGATGAAGCGCACGATGCTGTCAAGCCCATCGCCCGTTTTCATGTTCGAGAAAACAAAGGGCCGCGCACCGCGCATCCGGCGGGCGTCGCGGTCCATGACTTCCAGCGAAGCGCCCACGTAGGGCGCCAGGTCGGTCTTGTTGATGACCAGCAGGTCCGACTTGGTGATGCCCGGGCCGCCTTTGCGCGGGATCTTGTCACCCGCTGCCACGTCGATCACGTACAGGGTGAGGTCGGACAATTCGGGGCTGAAGGTTGCGGCGAGGTTATCGCCCCCGCTCTCGATGAAGACGATTTCCAGGCCAGGGAAGCGCGCGTTGAGGCGGTCGACGGCCTCGAGATTGATGCTGGCATCTTCGCGGATGGCCGTATGCGGGCAGCCGCCGGTCTCGACGCCAATGATGCGCTCGGCGGGCAGCGCCGCGTTGCGCACGAGGAACTGCGCGTCCTCTTCGGTGTAGATGTCATTGGTGACCGCAGCGATGTTGTATTTGTCGCGCAGCGCCAGGCACAGTGCGAGAGTGAGGGCCGTCTTGCCGGAACCGACGGGGCCGCCGATGCCCACGCGCAGGGCCGGTCGGGTTGCGCTTGCAGGGTGCGGGGCGGGCTCGGTTCTCATGATCGGAAGAGTCGGGTGTATTGGGTTTCGTGGCGGGCGCAGGCAATGGCGAAGGCCGGAGCAAAATTGCAGGCGGATGCTAGCGGGGTGGCGAGGGCCGCAGCGGCCAGCGGCGGTATTTCACGGCCCAGCGTTGCCAGGATCTGCTGGCCGTCGGATTGCCCCAGCGGCACGGCCTTGAGCGCTGCCAGCGTCTGGTTTTCTCCCCAGGCCCAAAGGTAACCCCCCAGAGCACCTGCCGGCGGCACCTGCCAGGCGCTGGCGGCGCAGGCCCAGGCCAGCACATAGCTGGGCGTGGCGAAGCCCTGCAGTTGCTCGGCGCTGGCCGGCGGAAAATCCTCCAGGCCCATGAGCAGGCGCCGCAGCGAATGGCCCATCTGCAGGGTCTCGGCCCGCAGCTCCGCGGTCTCCCGGCTGGCGAGGTACTGCGCGTCCAGCGTGCGCAAGGCTTCCGTGTCGCCCGCATCCCAGGCCGTCATCATGTGCGCCAGCCAGGGGGCTTCGAAGCGCGCGATATTGGCCGCCAGCAGATCGAGGATCCAGGCCTGCGCACTGGTCGCGTCGTGGACATCACCCTGCTCCACCGCCCACTCCAGTCCCTGCGAATAGGTGTACGCGCCCACCGGCAGGGTGGTGCTCACCAGTTGCAGCAGGCGCATGAATGGCAGGTTCAGCACGCGGGGCTCGCATGCGCCGAGCGCGTGGATTTTATGGAACTACCGGACCCGCTGGCCATGGAGGGCATCACAAGCGCAATGGGTCTAGTGACCATAGTGATCGTGGATACGCGGCCCGCGGCCTTCGCCGTCGGCGCTGTGGCCGTGCGGATGCGCGTGACCGCCGTGGGCCCCGTAGGCACCCGATTCCGGTTCAAAGGGCGCGTGCACATGGTCAACGTCCAGCCCCAAGCCGCGCACCATGTCGCCCAGGACATGATCGTGCGCAAAACGCAGGCGGCCCGGGGCGATGGCCAGGGCCACATGGCGGTTACCCAGGTGATAGGCCGCCTTGGCCAGCAGCAGGGGGTCGGGCGTGCGCGCCTCGAGCAGGTCTTCGTCGGCGGCCACCACGGCGACCACGCGTCCGTCGCGTCCCAGGAGGCGGTCGCCGTGCCGCATGACGGTGCCGCGTGCCAGCAGCACGTCGCATTCCTCGCCGCTGGCCAGGTGCGTGCGCAAGCGGCTGCGGCAACGCGTCTCGAAAGGCAGGCGCAGTTCCTCGGTGGGGACGGCGCCGTCGGGCGCCTTGCTGTCGATGGTGAGCATGATCAGAAGAGGAAGTAGCGTTGCGTGAGCGGCAGGCTGGCGGCGGGTTCGCACACCAGCAGTTCGCCGTCGGCGCGCACCTGGTAGGTCTCCGGATCGACCTCGATATGCGGCAGCGCGGCGTTGTGCACCATGTCCTTCTTGCCCAGAGCGCGGCAGTTGCGCACGGCTTCCAGGGGTTTGCGCAGGTTCAGCGCGGCCAGTTGCGGATCGCCCAGTGCCGCCTGCGAAACAAACGTGACCGAGGTGCGCAGGCCGCCCGCAAAACTGCCGAACATGGGGCGGTAATGCACGGGCTGGGGCGTGGGGATGCTGGCGTTGGGGTCGCCCATGGCCGCGGCGGCGATCATGCCGCCCTTGAGCATGAGACTGGGCTTGACACCGAAGAACGCCGGCCGCCACAGGACCAGATCGGCGAGCTTGCCCACCTCGACGGAGCCCACGAGATGCGCGATTCCATGGCTGATGGCCGGGTTGATCGTGTACTTGGCCAGGTAACGGCGCACGCGGTGATTGTCGTTGCGCGCGCTGTCGCCCTTGAGACTGCCGCGCTGCACCTTCATCTTGTGCGCGGCCTGCCAGGTGCGGATGATGACTTCGCCCACTCGGCCCATGGCCTGCGAGTCGGAGCTCATCATGGAGAACGCGCCGATGTCGTGGAGGATGTCTTCGGCGGCGATGGTCTCGCGGCGGATGCGCGATTCGGCAAAGGCGATGTCCTCGGCGATGGCCGCATCGAGGTGGTGGCACACCATGAGCATGTCCAGGTGCTCGTCGATGGTGTTCACCGTGTACGGCATGGTGGGATTGGTGGACGAGGGCAGGACGTTGGGCATCATTGCCGCGCGGATGA
>CAIQGU010000349.1 GCA_903871435.1 uncultured Burkholderiales bacterium
AGAATGCAAGAATAAGCCGCGCGGTAAGGCTAAGGCCAGGGCCCGTGATATGCGCTACGCCAATTCTGCGTATTCCACTGATCGTGAACGCGGTTTCCACACGATCGTGAACACGGGTGTGGAGCGGTTGACTGGACATCGATGTTTTACTCAGGTGTTCACGATGGGTCAAGGGCGGCCGTCAGGCCGACGGTTCTGATCCTGCTCATGCGGTCACTGGCGATGAGGGCTTTCGCATCGATTCGCCTGGGACTTTGAGCTCGATCCGGTGGCTCTGATGGACCAGACGGTCCAAGATCGCATCGGCGAGCGTCGGCTCGCCGAGGTAGGCGTGCCAGGTGTCCACGGGGAGTTGGCTGGCGATGAGCGTGGAGCCCGCGTTGACCCGATCGTCGAGGATTTCCAGCAGATCCGCCCGGTCCTGGGTCGAGAACGCGGTCAACCCCCAGTCATCGAGCACGATGAGCGAGGCCTTGGCGATCATCTTCAGGAACTTGATGTAACTGCCGTCGCCGTGCGCGATGCGCAGCTCCTCGACGAGCCGCGGCACCCGCCAGTACAGCACCGAGATGCCCTGGCGGCAGGCCTGCTGCGCGAGTGCACATGCGAGCCAGGTCTTGCCGGCGCCGGTCGCCCCGGTGATCAGCAGGTTCTGGTGGCGCTGGATCCACTCGCCGCCGGCGAGAGCGGCGATCTGGCGTTTATCGAGGCCGCGGGCCGCCTTGTAGTTGATATCCTCGATGCAGGCGGCGGCTACTTTAAGTCGGGCGCCGCGCAGCAGCCGGGTACGTCGCTGATCGTCGCGGTAGAGACGCTCGCGATCGACGATGAGCGCCATTCGCTCCTCGAACGACAAGGCGTTTACAGCGGCATTCTGCTGCTGCTCCTCCAGGGCCTGGATCATGCCCTTCAGCTTCAGGGCTTTCAGCGTTTCGATGGTGGGATTACTCAACATGGTCGTCTCCGGTAATTGATCGTCAGTGGTAATAGCCGGGTCCACGCACGTTGCCGTGGCTCGGCAGCTCGAGATCGAGGGACTCGGTGTGGCGCAGGTCTCGGCCGCTCTCCAGGATCGACTTGACGCTGCGGCGGTTCGGACTGCCGAGCCGCACCGCCAGCGCGCTCGCCGCCTCCAGCCGGCCTTCGCCGTACTCGCGACTGAGGTTCAGCAGCCCAAGGCAGGCCCGGTAGCCTTGCTCCGGGTGCGGCTTGGATCGCAGCAGGTGCTCGACCACGGCGCCCGTGTGGATGCCGATCGAGGATCCCCACTGGATCAGCCGCTTCGGCGACCACTCGGCATGGGCGAGGTGCGACTTCGGCATGTGCTCGCGCACCGTCGTATGCCCGCCACGTTGATACGAGCGCACGTGACTGGCCACCCGCTCACTGCGGAAGTAGATCTCGACGGTTGCCGCGCTGTAACGGGCCCAGACGCTGTGACCAACCAGCGCATGCGGGACACTGTAATAGTGCCGATCAACGTCGACGTGGTAGTCGAACGCGACGGTGCGCTCCTTCCATTCCGCAAAGACGTACGGGGATGCCGGTAGCTCCCGCATCGCCGGCCGGTCGAGCGCCTCGAAGACGCTGCGGCGCGAGCCCGGCAGGCGCTGGAACAGGCGGTTGTTCAGATCGGTCAGCAGCGGCCGGATCGCCTCGTTCAGCTCCTCCAGGCTGAAGAAGCGCTGATGGCGCAGCCGCGCGAGGATCCAGCGACACACCAGCAGCACGGTGAGCTCGACGCGGCTCTTGTCCTTCGGCCGGTAGGGGCGTGCCGGGATCACCACACAGCGGTAATGGGCGGCCATGTCCTCGTAGGAGCGCTGCAGCTGCGGCTCATAGCGGTCCGCTCGGGTCACGCCGACCTTCGGATTGTCGGGCACGATGATCGTCGGGGCCGCCCCGTAAAACTCCAGTGCCCGGACGTGGCTGCCCAGCCAGTCGGGCAGCGACTCGCTGCGGGTCGCTTCCGCATACGCATAGCCGCTCGCGCCCAGCGCCGCCACGAACAGATGGGCCCGGAACGCCTCGACGCCGCCGTACCCTAAGATCGGCACCGTGCGGCCGGCGTAATCGACGAACAGCTTCTCGCCAGCGAAGTGCCGCTGGCGCATCGAGCGCTTCAGCCGCCGCTCCCAGCGCCGATAAATCAGGCAGAACGCGCTGCGCCGGTACGCCGCAGCGCCGTACCGGCTCGAGTATTCCTCCCACAGCAGCTGCAGGGTCACGTGCCGGTGGCGCTTCAGCTCGCCATGGATCCACGCGCAGTCCGGCGCCACCTGGGTCGCGGGTTTCGCTGCCAGCAGCGGCCCAAACACCCGCCGCTCCAGTTCATGTTCCGGGAGCGCCTCGGCCTCGGCCGCGTCGATCCCACAGGCCCGTACCGCCCGCAGGTACTTCGAGACCGCCCCGACCGACAGGCCCAAGGCCCGCCCCAGGGCCCGGACGCTTAAGTTGCTCGATTGCAGCCCGATCAGCTGCTTCAACTTCGACATGGAGATCCTCTCGTTCGGCATCGACTGCGCTCCTGGGGCCAAAAACCCAGATTACGCGGTCCGCTTCTCGATCAATCTCCAGCCAAACACCCCACTTTCCACGATCGTGAACACCTTTCCATGATCGTGAACAGCGCGCCACGCGGCACCCCAAACTGTTCACCATCCCGTGGAAACCTGTTCACGTTGCCGTGGAATCCGTGTTCACGATCCCGTGGAAACGCTGTTCACCATCGCGTGGAATACGCAGCGCGCCTCCCGCCTGGGCGAAGGGCAGATAGCCGAGCTCATC
>CAIQGU010000350.1 GCA_903871435.1 uncultured Burkholderiales bacterium
ACACCGTGGCACGCATGCTGGAGCGCGACGACTTTTCCAAGCGCTATGCCAACGGCCAGCCAATCGCCATCCACGAGTTCCTCTACCCGCTTTGCCAGGGCTACGATTCGGTGGCCATGAAGGCCGACGTCGAACTCGGTGGCACCGACCAGAAATTCAACCTGCTGGTGGGCCGCGAGCTGCAGAAGCATTATGGCCAGGAGCCGCAGTGCATTCTCACCATGCCGCTGCTCGAGGGCCTCGACGGTGTCGAGAAGATGTCCAAGTCCAAGGGCAATTACATCGGTATCAACGAGCCGCCCGCCGAGATGTTCGGCAAGCTCATGTCGATTTCCGACGATCTCATGTGGCGCTACTACGAGCTGCTGTCGTTCCGCTCGCTGGCGGACATTGCCGCATTGCGCGCCGAGACGGCAGCTGGCCGCAATCCGCGTGACGCCAAGGTGGCGCTGGGTCAGGAAATCGTCGCGCGCTTTCATTCCCCTGCTGCCGCGCACCGCGCGCTCGAGGACTTTGAAGCGCGCTTTCGCCGGGGCGATATTCCCGACGATCTTCCCGAGATCACGGTGGCGCTGGCCGGCGCGCCGTCCCTGGGTATCTGTCCGCTGCTCAAGCAGGCGGGCCTTGTGCCATCCACTACCGAGGCGCAGCGCAGCGTGGAGCAGGGTGCCGTGCGGGTCGATGGTCAGCGTATCGAGGATCGCAGCCTGCAGCTGGGCGCCGGCACGTATGTCGTCCAGGTGGGCAAGCGCCGCTGGGCGCGCCTCACCCTCGCGGTCTGATCCAACCATGACGCTCGCGCACGAACCCGCCCACCTGCTGCTGATCCGCCACGGCGAAACCGACTGGAACACCGCCGGCCGTATCCAGGGCTTCCGCGACATCGCCCTGTCCGAGCGCGGCCTGCGTCAGGCGCAGGTTCTGGCACGTCACCTCGAAGACCAGAAGCTCGATGCCGTGTATGCCAGCGACCTCACCCGCGCGATGCAAACCGCCAATCCGCTGGCGCAGCAGCGGGGCATCGCGCTGCGTATCGACGCGCGCCTCAAGGAGCGCGGCTTCGGGCTCTTCGAGGGCCATACCTACGCCGAGGCCGAGGCCAACTGGCCGCATGAATATGCAATCTGGCGCCAGCGCGATCCCGGCCACGCCGTGCCCGGCGGCGAGTCCTACCGCGATGCCCGGGTCCGCGTACTGGCCAGCCTTGCGGATATTGCCCGCGCGCATGCCGGCCAGACCGTGGCCGTGGTCACCCATGGTGGCGTGCTGGATATCGTCTACCGCGCAGCCCATGGCATTCCCTGGGAAACGCCCCGATCGCACTTGCTGCCCAATGCCAGCATCAATCGCGTGCGTGCCGCCCTGCCGGGGCCGCAGCTCGAAGTGCTGGCCTGGGCCGACAGCGCCCACCTGGACGATGCCCGCGACGAAATCGCCTGACTCCTCCAGCCTGAACGCCCGGCGCCGACCGCGCTGCCGTTGCGGGGCGCGCCGCAAAGCGCGTGCCGGAACACGTGTCCTGCAGTACACGTCCTGCAGCATGCGTCCTGCAGCACGCGTCCTGCAGCACGCGTACCTCTGTGTGCGCTGGCATAATTGCCCGGTTCGCGCCCCAGACGGGCCAGCTCGTTAGGCCGGTTTTCCTCTCCGGCGATCAGGGCGCTCAAATGAGGGCGCTCAATGTCATCCACACACCGTTTCCTGCGAGGTATTCCTCATGTTTGACCGTTCCCTGACCCTGGATCGGACCGACCCCGAGCTCTGGGCGGCCATCACCGATGAAAACCGCCGCCAGGAAGATCACATCGAATTGATCGCCTCGGAGAACTACGCCAGCCCCGCCGTCATGCAGGCCCAGGGCTCGCAGCTCACCAACAAGTACGCCGAGGGCTATCCCGGCCGCCGTTACTACGGCGGCTGCGAATTCGTCGATGTGGCCGAGGTGCTGGCGATTGAACGCCTCAAGAAGCTGTACGGCGCGGTAGCCGCCAATGTGCAGCCCAACTCGGGGTCCCAGGCCAACCAGGCGGCGTTCCTGGCCGTTCTCAAGCCGGGCGACACCATCCTGGGCATGTCGCTGGCCATGGGCGGGCACCTCACGCACGGTTCGCCTGTGAACATGAGCGGCAAGTGGTTCAACGTGGTGAGCTACGGCCTCAATGCGCGCGAGGAAATCGACTACGACGAGGCCGAGCGCCTGGCTCACGAGCACAAGCCCAAGCTCATCCTTGCCGGCGCCTCGGCCTATTCGCTGGCCATCGATTTCGCGCGTTTCGCGCGCATCGCCCGCGATGTCGGCGCCGTTTTCATGGTGGACATGGCCCACTACTCCGGCCTGATCGCGGCCGGCGTGTATCCCAATCCCGTGCCACACGCCGATATCGTCACGTCCACCACCCACAAGAGCCTGCGGGGTCCGCGCGGTGGCTTCATCCTCATGACGGAAGCCTACGAAAAAGCCATCAACTCCGCGGTCTTCCCTGGCATGCAGGGCGGACCGCTGATGCACGTCATCGCCGCCAAGGCCACCGCGTTCCGCGAAGCCCTGGAACCCGGCTTCCGCGCGTACCAGGAGCAGGTGCTGCGCAACGCCCAGGCCATGGCCAGCACGCTCACCGAGCGCGGCTTGCGTATCGTCTCGGGCCGAACCGAAAGCCATCTCGCACTGGTTGACCTGCGCTCCAAGGGCATCACCGGCAAGGCGGCCGAGGCGCTGCTGGGCCAGGCGCACATCACCGTGAACAAGAACGCCATCCCCAACGACCCCGAAAAACCCATGGTCACCAGCGGCATCCGCATCGGCTCGCCCGCCATGACCACGCGAGGCTTCGGTGTGGATGAAGCCCGCGCCACGGCTCATCTCATTGCCGATCTGGTCGATCATCCGAACGACGCGGGTGTCGTGGAGACGGTGCGTGGCAAGGTGCATGCACTGACGCGGCGCTTTCCCGTTTACGGTTGATGCGCGGTCACCCTCACCCTGACCCTCTCCCGCCAGCGGGAGAGGG
>CAIQGU010000351.1 GCA_903871435.1 uncultured Burkholderiales bacterium
CCGGTTCCGGGTCGCACGATCTCCACGATTACGCCCTCGTCCAGCACGAGGCCCTCGCGGGCCGATGTCTCGTATGCGATGACCCCCACGTCGGCCGTGGCGTACGCCTGGTAGCCGGCCACGCCGCGCGCTTTCAGCCAGTCGCGCAGCGAGGGCGGGAAGGCCTCGCCGCTGACCAGCGCCTTCTTCAGGCTGGGCAGCGCCACACCGGTCTCGGCGGCCTTCTCCAGCGCGATGCGCAGGAAGCTGGGCGTGCCGGCATAGCCGTCGGGCCGCAGGTCGCTCATGGCCTGCAACTGCAATTCGGTGTTGCCCACGCCGCCGGGGAACACCGTGCAGCCCAGGGCCTGCGCGCCGCTGTCCATGATCCAGCCGCCCGGGGTCAGGTGGTAGCTGAAGCTGTTGTGAACCAGGTCGCCGGCCCGGAAGCCCGCCGCAAACAGCGCCCGCGCCGCGCGCCAGTAGTCCCGGCCGGTGCCTTCGGGCTCGTAGATGGGGCCGGGCGACTGGTACACCCGCTGGGCCCGCCGCGCCGCTTGTTGCGCCCGCCAGCCGATGGCCGAAAAGCCGCCCAAGGGGTCGCTGCCGCGCTGGGCCTGCTGGGCCTGCAGCACATCGCCCTTGCGGGTGACGGGCAACCGCGCCAGGGCCTTTCGCGATTGCACCGCGTCGGCGTCGACACCGGCCAGCCGCACCGCCAGCGCAGGCACGGCCTGTGCCGCGCGCAGCTGCGCCGGCAGGGCGGCCATCAGTGCGGATTCACGCAGCGCGGGCTCGCGGGTCTCCAGCTCGTCGTGAAATTCGGGTGTCATGGGTGCACTCCCCCTCGTCGATGGATCTTCCGGCCTGGCTGCGACATCAATCCTCCTGTTGCCAGCGTTCCAGGCGTTTGCGGACCTCGTCGACCAGCTTGCGCACGTCGCCCGCGGAGCGCAGCACGCGCGCATCCCACTCGGGCGTCAGCGCCAGCTTGCGCGCCAGCCGGGCCGAAATGGCGCCGCCGTCCGCGGTCAGTTCCACCACCCGCCGCCCGCGCAACTCCAACCCGTTGCCCCGCTCGGCCAGCTTCAGGTCGCGCAAGCTGCGC
The DNA here is from genome assembly GCA_903871435.1 of uncultured Burkholderiales bacterium. Classification (GTDB taxonomy): domain Bacteria; phylum Pseudomonadota; class Gammaproteobacteria; order Burkholderiales; family Burkholderiaceae_F; genus GJ-E10. The sequence continues at coordinate 1,088 of CAIQGU010000351.1, forward strand.
CGCAGCGTCACCAGTGCCTCCTCCGCCTTGAAAGGCGGCGGTGCGAAGCCGAAATCGTCGTCGCTCATGACAACCACCTCTTCCGACGCTTGTAGCTCTTGACGTCGCGAAAGCTCGTGCGGTCGCCGCCACCCATGCCCAGGTAGAACTCCTTGACGTCCTCGTTCTCTCGCAGGTCCTTGGCGGCGCCGTCCATGACGATGCGTCCGCTCTCCAGGATGTAGCCGTGGTCGGCATAGCGCAACGCCATGTGGGTGTTCTGCTCGGCCAGCAGGAAGGTGACCTTCTCGCGCTGGTTGAGATCCTTCACGATCTCGAACACCTCTTCGACGATCTGCGGCGCCAGACCCATGCTGGGCTCGTCCAGCAGCACCATCCTCGGGTTGGCCATCAGCGCACGGCCGATGGCGCACATCTGCTGCTCGCCACC
>CAIQGU010000352.1 GCA_903871435.1 uncultured Burkholderiales bacterium
ACTTCCCCACCCGCATCCGAGCATAGCGATTTGACGGCAGCTCCGATTGCGCCAGCGGCCCTGCCAATATGGGTCGATCTGGCCGATCGGATCCGCGCCTGGGGCGCGGAGCTGGGCTTTGGCGCCGTCGGCTTTGCCGACCTGGACGTGACACAAGCCGCCAGCCGCCTCGACGCCTGGCTGGCCGAGGGCCGGCACGGCGACATGGGCTACCTGCAACGCCATGCGGCCCTGCGCTCTACCCCCGGGCAGCTGCAGCCGGGCGCCCTGCGGGTGATCAGCGTGCGCCTGGATTACCGGCCCCGCGGCGACGGCGATGACTGGGTCGCGCGCGAGCAGTCCCGCTTGGAGCAGCCCGGCGCTGCGGTGGTGTCGGTTTATGCGCGCGGCCGTGATTATCACAAGGTGCTGCGCAGCCGGCTGGGCGAGTTGGCCCGGCGCATCTCCCAAGCCGTGCAGCGCTCGCCCTACCGGCCCTACTGCGACAGCGCCCCGTTGCTGGAGGTGGAACTGGCCCGCAAGGCGGGCATAGGCTGGCGCGGCAAGCACACCCTGCTGCTCACCCGCGAAGCCGGATCCATGTTCTTCCTCGGGGAATTGCTCACCGACCTGCCGCTGCCCGTGGACACCCCGCGCAGCGAGCACTGCGGATCGTGCACCCGCTGCATCGAAATCTGCCCCACGCGCGCCATCACGGCCCCCTACCAGCTCGATGCGCGCCGCTGCATCTCGTATCTCACGATAGAGCACCGGGGTGCCATACCCGTGGAGCTACGGCCCTTGATGGGTAACCGCATCTACGGCTGCGACGACTGCCAGCTGGTCTGTCCGTGGAACCGCTACGCCCAGCGCGCGACGCTGCCCGACTTCGATGTGCGCAACGGACTGGATGGTGCCGGGCTGGTGGAACTGTTCGCCTGGACGGCGGAGCAGTTTGCGGAGCGTCTGGCGGGCAGCCCCATCCTGCGGATAGGCCACGAGCGCTGGCTGCGCAATATCGCCGTTGCCCTGGGTAATGCACCGGGGTCGCCGGGCGTGCTGGCGGCCTTGGAGAGCCGGCGCGAACATCCATCTGCCCTGGTGCGGGAGCATGTGGGGTGGGCAATGGGCCGCCATGTGGCCGCCCCGGCGGGCAATGGCACGGCGGGAATCGCGGCGCCGTGAGTGGCGATGGGCACCCGGATCGCCGTGCATTTTGTCGATTCGACTGTTTTACGGCTGCGTCTATAATGTGCGGCTTCGCTGCTGTAGCTCAGTCGGTAGAGCAACTGATTCGTAATCAGTAGGTCGGACGTTCGATTCGTCTCAGCAGCACCATTTTCTTCAATGGGTTAGGCGCATATCGGTCGGTCTAGCCAACTGCTGCGCCTTCAAACCTCCCCGTTTTAATCCCCGATTGCCCGCTTGGCCAGTTCGAAACTGGCAGGCAGGCCAATGTGGCCCGGTACTTCAAATTCGCCATGACATTACCGGCTGCTTTCGGGCGCAGAGCTGTCCTGCGCGTGCGTAGACCTGACGATCGATCCGCGCGAGATGGTGCTGCCCCTGGTGGTCATCGACCTGCATGCCAAGCTCGCGAAGTACGCGGACTACGTGCAACCGCTCGATGACATGCGCGATTGGGGGCAGTGCCGCGATCGCCTGCCCATAGGCGCGTTCATGAGCATGCGCACGGAATTGTCCTAGCGTTGGCCCGGCGATGCCGTCCTGGCCGACCGCGATTCGGCCGGCGCTTGTCAGTGCCAACCAAGTCTGCCGTTATTGCATCGCCCTGCATGGCGCCGCCGCGCAGTCCAAGTGCATGACGCCGAAGCAGTATTCGTAGTTGCTGGCAATCGTCGGCGTGGCCAATGCGACAAATCGCCTGGTCACGGCGCTGAACGTGGACGTCGACGCGCGCTTCCTGGACTGAAGCGACCGCAGCCAGTGCCGCGCTGTGCGCGTGCCACCGCATTTGCAAATGCAAAAATTGAACTGGATTGCCGCACGTAACACGTCTAGTTTCGGGAGATTGATGTTTGATTTTATTTAGGCAATGACGATCCTGACGATTTGCGGCAGCCCGGCACGTCATTCTCGCTCGGGCGCTCTGGTGGCGCACCTGTCCCGTGCCTTGGTATCGGCCGGTCATGACGTGCACGCGGTCGGCCTGCGGGACCTTCCAGCGGAGGATCTCATCGGTGCCAATGCGCAGGGGCCGGCTGCGCGTGGATTGCGCGCCCGGGTTGAACGTGCCGGGGGCATCATCATCTCTACACCCGTCTACAAGGCCTCGCTCAGTGGCGGCTTGAAGGCGCTGCTCGACCTGCTTCCCGAGAACGCCCTTGCCGGAAAGGTGGTTCTTCCCATCGCAACCGGCGGCAGCCCTACGCATCTGCTCGCGCTCGAATACGCGCTCAAACCCGTGCTTTCGGCCCTCGGAGCCCGGATCATCCTGGGTGGCGTGTATGCAACCGACAAGGACCTGGCCGTGCTGGCCGATGGCGAAGTGGCCATTGCCCGCGCCATCCAGGATCGACTGGACCATGCGCTGCGCGAGTTTTCCGCACAGTTGTCACTGCTGCAACCGGATAAGGGCGTGGCGGCGGATGCGGCATTGCCGGCCAATGCCTTTGCGTTTCCCGCGCCTGCCGGTAACCGGGTGGTCAGTGCCACCAGCGATGCTGAGCCGCCCCGGGTGCGCAGCGGAACCTGAGGCGCCCGCTGGCTCGTGCAATCCAGGAGGACGTCGCGCGCGGGTTCAGACGAGCGAACGCATCCAAGAGTTGTTGTGATTATGCGGACCCGCCGCCCAACGTGGCGCGGGCATGTGTACCTACTCACCGGAAAAGAGCAGTGATGAAATTTCTCAAAGGCACTTCCCGTCATGGCATTGCCGCGCTCGCCATTGCGGCGACTCTGCTTGGTGGCGCTGGTGCGGCCGAGCCGGCACCCGCGGCCACGCTGCGCGTCGGTTATCAAAAATACGGCACACTCATTTTGCTCAAGGCGCGCGGAACCCTGGAAAAGCGGCTTGCCGCCCAGGGTGTCGAAGTGCGGTGGACCGAGTTTCCCGCCGGACCACAGTTGCTCGAGGGGCTCAACGTCGGCTCCATCGACTTTGGCACCGTGGGCGAGGCGCCACCCATCTTCGCGCAGGCCGCGGGAGCCAATCTCGTCTACATCGGCAACGAACCGCCATCGCCGGCGGCCGAGGCCATCATCGTGCCATCGGGTTCTCCCATCAAATCGGTCGCCGAACTCAAGGGCAAGCGGGTAGTTCTCAACAAGGGTTCGAACGTGCACTACCTGCTGGTGCGTGCCCTGGAAAAAGCCGGCATTCGCTACCAGGACATACAAACCGTCTTCCTGCCGCCGGCCGACGCGCGCGCGGCATTCGAGCGGGGCGCCGTGGACGCCTGGGCGATCTGGGATCCGTTCCTCGCGGCCGCGCAAGGCCAGCTGGGTGCGCGCGTACTGGTCGACGGCACCGGCATCGTGAAGAACCACCAGTTCTACCTGGCGGCGCGTCCTTACGCCCAGGCCCATCCCGAGGTCGTGAAGGCGGTCATGGAAGAGCTCCGCAAGATCGACGATTGGGGTCGCAGCAATCCGCACGAAGTGGCTTCCTTCCTGTCCGCACAGGTAGGGCTGGATGTGTCCATCACGGACGTGGCGGCCCGCCGCTACAGCTTTGGTGCGACGCCGATCACCGACGATGTCATCGCCGAGCAACAGCGGATCGCCGACGTCTTCAGTGATCTCAAGCTGATTCCGGCCCCCATCATCGTGCGCGACGCAACCTTGCCGGCCCCGACTGCGCAGCGCTAGCTCGCGACAACCGCCCGCCGCCCAGCGCCGGAAATTCCCCATCAACAGTGAACGGCAAAACAAGGATTTCGACATGGACGTTTTCTGGTTCATTCCCACCCACGGTGATTCGCGGTATCTGGGCACGAGCGTCGGCGCCCGTGCTGCCGGATACGACTACTTCCGGCAGGTGGCGGTTGCCGCCGATACACTGGGCTACGATGGCGTCCTGCTGCCCACCGGGCGTTCCTGCGAAGACGCCTGGGTCGTGGCCTCCAGCCTGATCGGCGCCACGCGCCAGCTGAAGTTCCTCGTGGCCGTGCGCCCCGGGATCTCATCGCCGCAGTTCGGCGCGCGTATGGCCGCCACTTTCGATCGACTCTCTGAGGGTCGGCTGCTCATCAACGTGGTCACCGGCGGAGATCCGGGAGAGCTCGAGGGTGACGGCGTCTTCGTGAGTCACGACCAGCGTTACGCCATCACCAGCGACTACCTCAGGATCTGGCGCGGCATTCTGGAGGCCAGTCACCGCGGCGAGTCCTTCAGCTTCGAAGGCGACAACCTGCGCTCGGTCGGCGGCAAGGCCATCTACCCCACGGTGCAGAAGCCCTATCCGCCGCTGTATTTTGGCGGGTCATCGGAGGCCGCTCACGAACTGGCCGCCGAGCAGGTGGATGTGTATCTCACCTGGGGCGAGCCGCCGGCGGCGGTTGCCGCCAAGATTGCCGATATCCGCGCGCGCGCGGCAAAGCGCGGGCGCACGGTGCGATTTGGCATCCGCCTGCATGTCATCGTGCGCGAGACCGACAAGGCCGCCTGGTCGGCGGCCGACGAGCTCATCAGTCACCTGGACCAGGAAACCGTCCAGAAGGCCCAGGCCGCATTCGCCAAGATGGACTCCGTCGGACAAAAGCGCATGACCGAACTGCACGGCGGCAAGCTGGGCGGCCGCGAGCAGCTGGAAATCTCGCCCAATCTGTGGGCGGGCGTAGGCCTGGTGCGCGGCGGGGCGGGCACGGGCCTCGTGGGCGATCCGCAGACCGTGGCCGCGCGCATCCAGGAATACGCCGACATCGGCTGCGAGACCTTCATCTTCTCGGGCTATCCGCACCTGGAGGAGTCGTACCGTTTCGCCGAACTGGTCTTCCCCCTGCTGCCGCGCAAGCAAAAGGCTGCGCTTCCCAGCACGGTGTTGACCGGGCCCTTCGGCGAAATCATGGCCAATACGCTGGTTCCCAAGGGCAATACCTACACCGCTGCGGCGGCGGCAGCCAATGCCGGCGTTGCCGCCCAGGTTTCGGCGAGCTGACCGGCGCCCGCCGTTGTCTTGGCCGTTCCCGAACCGCACAAGGATAAGGAGACCGCTCCATGGATCGTCGCAACTTCCTGCAATTGGCCACTGGAGCCTGCATCGCCGGTGCTGCGCCACTGCACGCACGCGCCGCCGATGCGCCGCGCGAACTTACGCTCGACTACGCTTACTACTCGCCGTCGAGTCTCGTATTGCGCAAGT
>CAIQGU010000353.1 GCA_903871435.1 uncultured Burkholderiales bacterium
AACAGCGGTTCCTTGTCTTCCTGATTGTCCTTGTTGTAGGCGAGTGGCTGGCCCTTGACCAGCATCAGCAGGGAGACAAGGCTGCCGACGACCCGGCCGGCCTTGCCACGCGCCAGTTCGGGTACGTCGGGATTGCGCTTTTGCGGCATGATCGACGAGCCGGTCGTGAAGCGGTCGGGCAGGTCGATGAACCCGAAACGCGGGCTGACCCACAGGACCAGCTCCTCGGCAAAGCGCGACAGGTGCACCATGGCCAGTGCGGCGGCCGCGCAAAATTCCACGGCGAAGTCCCGGTCGGACACGGCGTCCATGGAGTTGCGGCAGACCCCGTCGAAACCCAGTTGCCGGGCCACGAAATCCCGGTCGATGGGATAGGTCGTGCCAGCCAGCGCCGCGGCGCCCAGCGGCAGGTGGTTGACGCGCGCCCGTGCCTGGGTCAGACGTTCGGCGTCGCGCTCCAGCATCTCCACATAGGCCAGCAGGTGGTGCCCAAACACCACCGGTTGGGCCACCTGCAAGTGGGTGAAGCCCGGCATGATGGTTGCCACGTGCGCCGCGGCAAGTTCGACCAGCGCTGCTTGCAGCCGCCGCAACTCGAGGACGCTGCGGTCGATCTCGGCGCGCAGAAAAAGGCGCACGTCGGTGGCAACCTGGTCGTTGCGCGAGCGGCCCGTATGCAGGCGCTTGCCGGCTTCGCCCACCAGCTCTGTGAGGCGTGCCTCGATGTTGAGGTGCACGTCCTCGAGGTCAAGCCGCCACTGGAAGGTTCCGCCCGTGATTTCCTCGCGAACCCGGCCCAGCCCGGACTCGATGGCCGCAAGGTCGGCCGCGCTGATCACCCCCGCTCGGGCGAGCATGGCCGCGTGGGCGAGCGAGCCGGCAATATCGTGCAGCGCAAGCCGCTGGTCGAAGTCGACGCTGGCCGTATAGCGCAGGACAAAGTCGGCCACGGGTTCCGAGAACCGTCCGGACCAGGCATCCTGCTTGGCATGGAGGGACGAGGAACTGCCGGACGGCACCGTGCCGGATGCCGGGGAGGCAGTGGCGGTGGCGGCGGCCGCCGGGGATGCAGCGGGGTTGCCAGCGGACGGCACCGCGGACGCCGAGGAATGTTTGTTCATCGCGAAATTCTAGCGCGTGCCCTCGCGGGTCCGCGGGCCGTGGCGCCAAACCATGGATAATCCCTCTCCGTGCCCGACACCCACTCCTACATTCCCGACGGTTGCAATGCCGGAACGGTTCTGCGCGTTGGCGTGGGGGTCAATGTCGCGCTCGCCGTAGCGGCGCTGGGCTCGCGCGCATCCGACGCGGGTCCGGCGGCCCAGCAGTACTCCGCGGCCTTCCTCGATCTGGCCGCAGTCGTCGAACCGACGACGCTGCTCACGCTGCTGGCCTGGTGCTTGCTGGGACGCCTGCACTTGCGCGCAGCGCCCGCCGTCCAGCGGATCCTGGCCTGGCTGGTACCGGCGCTTGCCGCGGTCATCATCAACCGCCTGGCCGTCGGGCGGGCGGCCGGCATGTTCCTCGGCGTGCGCCCCGATGTGCTCGCTGGCGGCCTGGGCCTGCTGGGTGGGGCACTGGCGCAGCATTACCTGGAACTGCGCGCCCAAGCCCATTCGCCGGCCATCGATGAGGCCAAGTTTCAGGCACTGCAATCGCGCATCCGCCCGCACTTCCTGTTCAACAGCCTGAACGCCGTGCTGGCGGTCATCCGCGAGGACCCGCTGCGCGCCGAGCGCATGCTCGAGAGCGTCGCCGAGCTCTTTCGCGCCGTGATGGGGGATGTCAAGCGCCTGGTGCCACTCGAGCAGGAGCTCGAGCTGTGCCGCCGCTACGTTGAAATCGAGCAGACGCGCCTGGGCGACCGTCTGCGCATACAGTGGAACATCGGTGCCGTGCACCCGCGCGCGCGGGTGCCGCAATTGCTGCTGCAGCCCATCATTGAAAACGCGGTTCGCTATGGGGCCGAGCGGCTGGCCGGCAGCTGCGACATCGAAGTGCGCGTTCGGCAGCAGGGTTTCAAGCTGGAAATATATGTCAGCAATCCCATCGCGCGCGAGCCGGTACAGCGCGAAGGCAACCAGATCGGCCTGAACAATATCCGCGGGCGGCTCGCGCTGATATACGATCTGGAAGCCAGCCTGGAGACGCATGTGCGGCGCGAGCGTTTCGAGCTGACATTGACCGTGCCCGTGGAGACCAAGGCGGCGGGCTGAGCGCGGGAGCCCCCGCGCGCAAGCCTAGACACCAAGAGGCAGACATCGTGCTCAAGATCCTGGTGGTGGACGACGAACCCCCGGCGCGGACCCGGATGGGGCAGCTGCTGGGCGATTGCGCGGCGCAACTGCCGCTTACCGTGGTGGGCATGGCCGACGGCGGTATCGCCGGCCTGGAAGCGGCTGTGCGGCTCAAGCCCGACGTGGTCCTGCTCGATATCGCCATGCCGGACATGAGCGGCATAGAAGTCGCGCGGCACCTTGCCCAGCTCGAGGCGCCGCCGGCCATCATCTTCGTTACGGCGTTTGACGAGCATGCCCTCAAGGCCTTCGAGGTCCAGGCGCTGGACTACCTGCTCAAGCCGGTACGCGCCGAGCGCCTGCTCGCCGCCCTGCAGCGTGCTGGACGTGTGGCAGCCCGCGAGCCGCGGCTCGATCAACTGGCGCGCGACCTGGGCAGCGCGCGCACCCAGATCAGTGTTGCCGAGCGCGGCCGGCTGGTGCTGGTTCCCCTGACCGATATCGTCTATCTGCGCGCGGAGCTCAAATACGTCACGATACGGACGCAGGCGCGCGAATACCTCACCGAGGAGTCGCTGACTGCCCTTGAGGCAGAGTTTGGCGAAAGGTTCGTTCGCATCCATCGCAACGCGCTGGTGGCCCGGGCCTTCATCGCGGGGTTCCAGCGGGTGAAGGGCCGGCCCGAGGGCGAGGGCGAAGCGCCGGAAGGGCATTGGGAAATTCTGCTGCGCGACATGGACGAGCGTTTACCCATCAGCCGGCGCCAATGGCCCACGGTCAAGGCCCTGGCGGGCTTCTAGGGCGCGGACGGCGCACTCACGCTTGCTAAACTGCGCACCCTATGACCACATCCTCGACGACCATCCGTATCGCCACCCGTGCCAGCCCGCTGGCCTTGTGGCAGGCCTATCACGTGCGCGACCGCCTGCTGGCGGCGGATCCGCAGCGCCCTGTCGAACTCCTGCAGATGAGTACCCGCGGGGATGAAATCCTCGACCGGTCCCTCTCCAAGGTGGGTGGGAAGGGGCTGTTCGTCAAGGAACTGGAGTTGGCTCTGCTGGACGGCCGCGCCGACCTGGCGGTTCATTCGCTCAAGGACGTTCCCATGATCCTGGCGCCGGAGTTCACGCTGGCGGTAGTCATGGAGCGGGCCGACCCGCGTGATTGCCTCGTGAGTCCGCGTTATCGCTCCCTGGAAGAGCTGCCGCCGGGCGCCCGGGTAGGCACATCCAGCTTGCGCCGCGAGATGACGCTGCGGGCGCGCTTTCCCCACCTCGTCATCGGCTCCGTACGCGGCAACGTCGGGACGCGACTGTCCAAGCTCGATCGCGGCGACTTTGACGCGCTGGTCATGGCGGCGGCCGGATTGCAGCGGCTGGGCATGCCGGAACGTATTGCCCAGATCCTGCCGCCGGACATTTTCCTGCCCGCTCCCGGGCAGGGCGCCCTGGGCATCGAGACCCGAGCGGGCGATACGGCGATATTGGCGCAGCTGGCGCATCTGGAGCACGCACCCACCCGTGCCATCGTCAGTGCCGAGCGTGCGGTGTCGCGCGGCCTGGGGGGCAGTTGCGAGTTCCCCCTGGCCGCCTATGCCCGCATCGAGGCGGACCGGCTCGTGCTGCGCGCCTGGGCGGGCAGCGCCAGCCGGGGTGAGATGCTCGAAGTGCAAGAAGAAGGACCGGTTGGCGAGGCTGAGGAGATCGGCCTGCGCGCGGTTCAGACCCTCAAGTCCCGTGGTGTGGAACGCCTGATCGCTGGCGGCTAGCGTGGTGGTTCTCATCACCCGCCCGGGTGAACCGGGCCAGCGCCTTGCGGCGCGCCTGGACGCCCTGGGCCAGACCGCTTTTTGGTGGCCCGCGTTCGACCTGCTGCCCCCAACCGACCCGCGGCACGTGCAGGCGACGCTGGAGCGGCTGCAGGGCTTCGACCTCGTGGTCTTTGTCAGCCCCATGGCCGTGCGCGCGCTTGCGGGCGCCCTGGGCGGAGCCAAGTGGCCGAGCACCACACGCGTTGCCGCAGTCGGTGGCGCCACCGTGCATGCCGTGCACGCCGAACTGCCCCTCGCGGCCGCGCACACCGTCATTGGCCCGCCCGGATCCGATGCCGCGGACGGTGGCGCCGAGGCCCTCTGGCCGCTGCTCGCCCGCCTCGATCCCGCACCGCAGCACGTGCTCATTGTCCGGGCGCAGTCCGGGCGGGAGTGGCTCGGTCAGCAACTGCGCCAGGGCGGTGCGCAGGTGGAGGAACTCGAGGCGTATCGGCGCGTAGCGCATGAGCCATTGGCGAGCGATTGGGCCGCCGTACGCGCGGCCTTGGCGGGCGGCCCCGAGCCGCTGCGGGGACCTGCCGTGCTATTTAGCAGCACCGAGGCGGTGGCCGTACTGACAGGCGCGCTGCAGCGCGCGAGCCTGGGGCCCGAACTGCCGGGCGCCATTG
>CAIQGU010000354.1 GCA_903871435.1 uncultured Burkholderiales bacterium
CGCCGTCAAATTCCACCGACACGGCGCGCTGCGCCGGATTCACGGGCAGCGCGCGCGGCAGGGGTGGATCGGCGATGTCGGACTCCATGCCCAGCAGTTCCATGAGCCGCTCGGTGGCGCCTGCGGCCCGCAGCATGTCGCCCCAGACTTCGGCGAGCACGCCTACGCTGGACGCGACGAGCATGATGTAGAGGGAAGTTTGGCTCAGCTCGCCGGCGCTGATCTCGCCGGCCAATACGCCGGCCACGCCGCCGTGCAGCCCGTAGAGCAGCGACCCGAACACGCCGATGATGATGAAGGCCGTGAATGCTGCGCGGGTGGTAATGCGGCGCACGGAGGTGGAAAAAGCCGATTCATTGGCGGTGGAATAACGCGCGGCTTCGGCGCCCTCCTGCGTGTAGCTCTGCACCACGGATACGGCATTGAGCACTTCGCCCGCGATGCCGCTCGTGTCGGCGATGCGGTCCTGGCTGGCGCGCGACAGGCGGCGCACGCGTCCGCCGATCCACAGTGCTGGCGCCACCACCAGCGCGATGATGCCCACCACGGTGAGCATCAGCAGCGGGTTGCTGGCAATGAGCATGGCCATGGCACCCACGCCCATCACCATGCTGCGCAGCCCCAGGGAAATACTCGAGCCCACGGCGTTTTGAATCACCGTGGTGTCGGTGGTCAGGCGGGACAAGATTTCTCCGGTCTTGAGCGACTCGAAGAAACGCGGGCTCTGGCGCAGCACATGGACATACACCGCCTGGCGCAGGTCGGTGGTGACACGCTCGCCGATCCAGCTCACCGCATAGAAGCGTGCCGCAGTAAACAGCGCCAGCAGTACCGCAACGCCGAAGAGATCCAGGAAGTAGCCGTTCAGGGCGACCATGCGCGCGCCCAGATCCACCGTGGACGGCTGGGCCAGTCCCTTGTCGACCAGCACGCGCACCGCGTAAGGCAGTGCCAGCGTGGCGCCGGCGGCAAGCACAAGGGCAACCAGCGCCAGCAGAATCTGGCTCCGGTAGGGACGGACAAAGGGCAGGAGCGCGCGCAGCGGGCCTAACTTGGCGCTGCGCGGCCGGTTGGGCGGATTCTTCATCGATTGACGAGATGGGGACGGGGTGCGCCGCTTACAAGCTCGTGACCGCGCCTAGCGCGCGAAACAGTCCCAGGGCCGCATCGATCATCAGCACGATGATCGCGAGAAAGGCGATCCCGAACCCGGCACTGCGCTTGGCCGGGTCTTTCAGGTAGGCGAGGGCGTAAATGATCCGGCCGATGATCCAGGTGGCGCCGGCAAGTTCAACCGACAGGCTGCTGCCCCAGCGCGCCGACATCCAGAGCGCTGGCAGGAACAAGAACGCGCTCTCTATCGTGTTCATCTGCACCCGGAAGGCGCGTTCGAAGTGTGGATCGCCTGTCGTGGCGGGCGCCTTGACGTTGTATTTTGTGCGGTAGCGACCGACGATGAACATGACCCAGATCAGCACCACCAGGGTGAGCAGGGTGATGACCGAGGCCCAGTATTGCGACGCCATGCAAGGCTCCATTCACAGTGGTATTCAAAAGCCGGCGCCGGATGCGCGCGAGGCACGGGAACGACCACGCGGGTGACTCCCGGAGCACATGCTACGGCATGTCGCGCCCGTTACGCTTCGCGGGCGAAATTTCCCGCGCCATCCCCAGCCGGGGCGGATATGTCGCCAAGACGGACGATGCGATCCACGGTGCGTACCGTATCGGGCCGGTGGCTGACGATGACGATAGCCAGGCCCAGCTTGCGCAGCCGCTCGCTGATCTCCTGCTCGCGCGCCAGGTCCAGCTGGTCGAAGGCCTCGTCCAGGAACAGCACCTGCGGCTTGCGGTAGAGGGCGCGGGCCAGCAGCACGCGCTGCTTCTGGCCTCCCGACAGCGCCACCCCCAGGCTGCCCACGATGGTGTTGTACTGCATGGGCATGGCCATGATGTCGGCATCGATGCCGGCTACCGTGGCCGCGGCGCGCACCAGTTGCGGTTGGTGACGGGGATCGAAGAAACTGATGTTGTCTTCTATGGAGCCCACGAACAGCGGGTCGTCCTGCATCACCACGCCCAGGCGCGATCGGTAGGCGGCCACATCCCAGTCGCGGATGTCCCGGCCGTTGGCTTCGAGGCTGCCTTCGGTGCGATCGAGCAGTCCGATCAGGACCTTGACCATGGTGGTCTTGCCGGCACCGGAGGGGCCGACGATCGCCACCATCTCGCCGGGCCGCACGGAAAAATCGGCGTTGCGAAAGGCAAACCCTTCCACGCCGTAGGCAAACCCCAGGCCCCGCGCGCTGATGGTCAGCGGTCCCTCGGGCGGCGGCGCACCGGGCGGGCGCAACTGCTCGATGGGTGCCAGCGCAATGTCGGCGATCCGCTCGGCATGCAGGTCGAGCATGCGAAATTCGATGAGCTTTTCCACGAGGTTGTTCACGCGCGTGAGAAACAGCAGCTTGAATGCCAGGAAGCCAAAGAGCATGCCCACCGAGAAGCTGCCGCGCACCACCAGCTGCGCGGCCAGCCACACTACCGCCACGTTCTCGATGCCGAAAATGAGGCTGTAGACGGCGCGGTTGAGGATCGTGAGATGCTGAACCAGCACGCCCGCGTTGGTCTGGTCGATGATCAGGTTCTGGTAGGCGGAACGCCGCTCCGGCTCGCGCATATTGAGCTTGATGGCCATCATGCCGCGCAGCGTTTCGATGAAGTGCGTCCCGGCCTTGCCTTCGTGCACCAGCTGTTCATCGAGCGCGCGTCGCTGCGCGCCGTAGAACAGCCAGCGTGTCGCGCCATAGCCCAGCGTCGCCATCACGACGATGGCTGCCAGCAGCGTGCTGTACCAGAGCATCACTCCCAGCGTAAGCGCCACCATGGCGCCGTCGACCAGCGTTTCCAGGAACGTGACGCTGAGCGTGCGCTGGATGGCGTCGACGCTGCGAAAGCGCGAGACGATGTCGCCGATATGCCGCTTCTCGAACCACGCGAGCGGCAGGCGCAATAGTTGCGCGAACAACGCGTCGAGCAGCCGGACGTTGAGCATCGTGGACAGGTACACGCCCAGCCAGCCGCGTACCGCCGTGACCGCAACCTGCATGACGGCCAGCAATCCGAAGCCCAGGCCCAGCACGGTGAGCAGGTCTTCGTCCCGGCCCACCACGACGCGATCCACCACGATCTGCACGAAAAACGGCGCGGTGATGGCAAATACCTCCAGCACCACGGATAGGACCAGAACCTGCGCGATGGCGCCGCCCAGGCCCTGCATGGAGCCGAACAACTGCCGCACCGAGACTTTCTCGCGTTCGTCGCGGACCGCGAATCCCGTTGCCGGCGCGAGCTCGGCCGCGACCCCGGTGTAGTGGCGCGAGACCTCGTCCAGCGGCAGCACCCGCTTGCCCCGTGCCGGATCCAGGATGGTGATGCTCTTGGCGTCGGCCCGGGTGAGCACCACGAAATGGTTCATGTCCCAGTGCAGTATCGCCGGCATGCGCAGCTTGCCCAGCGCCGACAGCGGTGCCTGCACGCCCCGGAATGACATCTTCAGCGTGTCGGCGATGCCGGCGATGTGCTGCAGCGTCACGCCTTTCATCGATGGCGACAGGCGCACCCGCATGGCCGCGAGATCAGTGCGCAGCCCGTGGTAACTGGCGATCATGGCCACGCACGCGATGCCGCATTCGGGCGCCTCGGCCTGCAGGATCATGGGCACGCGGCGCCCGAAGAGTCTGGCGAACATGGCTAGCGCAGGCGCTCGCGCAGGGCCAGAACGGGCTCGAACACCCATTCAAAGACCGTGCGCTTCTCGAGGAGAATGTCGGCGTTGACCAGCATGCCTGGCCGCAGCGGAAATTCCTGCGTGCCGGTCCGTACGGTCTGATGATCCAGGGCAACCTCGATGCGATAGACCGGCTCGTGCACCGGCAGGGTTCCCACCTTCTCGCCGGCCGACCACACGGTGCGGCCGACGCTGGTGACGTGGCCCTGATACTGGCCGAAGCGCTGGAACGGGAAGGCATCGTAGCGCAGCACCACGGCATTGCCGGCTTCGATGAAGCCGATGGCGCGCGTGGGCACCAGCAGCTGCGCATGCAGCCCGCTCCCCTTGGGCATGATGGTGGCCAGCGTGGCGTCAGCGGCCAGCGAATCGCCGCGCGCCGCGGCGATATTGGTGACGATGCCTGCGATGGGCGCACGCACTGCCGAATCGCTGTGCGCTTCCTCCTGCACCAGGGACTGCTGCAACTCGCTGCGACGCTGTTCCAGCTGCTGCTGCTGGGTACGGGTACGGATGTCGATGAGCGGCAGCTCGGCCTGCGCCGTGCGCAGCTCGCGCTCGATGGCCGCCCGGCTGCCGCGCAGGTTTTCGAGCTTGGTCGTCTGGTCGAGCACGTCGTTGCGCCGTTCACGCATCATGGCCTCGGAGTACAGGCCTTCCTTGACCAGTTGCCGCGCGCGCTGCGCTTCCTGCTGCGCCGAGGCCAGGCGCTCCTGCTGCGACTGCACTTCGGCACCCGCCTGGTCCAGTCCCTTGCGCAGGTCATCGACCCGCTTGCGCGCCTGCGCTGCCTGCTCCTGGCCCATCAGCACGGCTTGCGCTGCCTCGGATTCGAGCGAGCGCAGGCGCCCGGTGAGCTCCTGGCGCACCAGCTCCGAAGCGTTGGCGCCGGTGGCCGTGGTGCGTTCCTGCGACAGCCGGGCGATGGGTTGCCCGGCAGCGATCTCGTCGCCCTCCTTGACCATGAGCTCTGCCACAACGCTGGCTTCTGGCGCGCTCACGCGTGCCGCGCCTATATCGAGTTCCAGATAGCCGTCGACCCGCTCGCGGCGCGTGTAACTCCCCACGAAAGCGAACACGACAAGCGCTACGGCTGCCACGGCCACGAGGACGGTGAAGATCCACATGGGCACGGGCCGCGCCTTGGAGACCTCACCCAGCAGTTTTTCCCGCTGCGCATCGATCGCTTCCTGGCGGAACAGCGAGCGCCGCGGCGCCGGTGGCGCGGCTGGCGGCGATTCGGGTTCGGTGGGCGGCTTGCTCACAACGGGATCGTCACGGCACGGTTTGCGCGACGCGCGCAGTCACTGCTCTACTCATCCATGCCGCCGACCACGCGGTTGAACCCGGAGTCGACGTAGGTGATCTCGCCGGTGATGCCGGCTGCCAGGTCGGAAAGGAGAAACGCCGCGGCGTTGCCCACGTCGTCGATCGTGACGTTGCGGCGCATGGGCGCATTCTGTGCCACGACGTCGAGAATCTTGCCAAAGTCCTTGATGCCGGCCGAGGCCAGGGTACGGATCGGCCCCGCGGAAATGCCGTTGACGCGGATGCCCTTGGGGCCCAGGGACGCCGCCAGGTAGCGCACGGACGCTTCCAGGGACGCCTTGGCCAGGCCCATCGTGTTGTAGTTGGGCACGACACGTTCGGCGCCCAGGTAGGTCAAAGTGAGCAGGGCGCCCGCCCGGCCCTGCATCAGGGGGAAGGCAGCCTTGGCCAGCGCCGGGAAGCTGTAGGCGGAGATGTCATGGGCGATGCGGAAGGCCTCGCGCGACAGCCCATCGAGGAAATCCCCCGCGATGGCTTCGCGCGGCGCAAAGCCGATGGCATGCACGACGCCGTCGAGTCCGTCCCAGGACTTGGCGAGGTCCGTGAAAACGGCAGCGATCTGCGCGTCGTCGGCCACGTCGCAGGGGAAGACCAGCGTGGAGCCGAACTCGCGGGCAACCTCGGTGACACGGTCCTTGAAGCGGTCGCCCACGTAGGTAAACGCGAGATCCGCGCCTTCGCGGCGGCAGGCCCGGGCGATGCCGTAGGCGATGGATCGGTTGGAGATGATCCCGGTGATCAGGATGCGTTTGCCCGTCAGGAATGCCATGAAAATTGCCTGTCTGTGAAACCGCCGGTTGATGGATGCAGCGGCACCGTGGCGGCTAGGGGAGGGATGCTGGGCATCGCGCCCGTTGCCGGCAGGGCCCGGGCGCAATTATGCCGGTCGCGGGGGGCGGCAGTGGCCATCCCCGGCGAACCGGATGACTTACATGCGCGAGGACGAAGCCGCTACTGCCGTGGCAGGCAGGGGGGCATGCGCGCCCGCCGCGCCGGCGCCGCTCTTGCTGGCGGAAACCGGAATGGCGTTGATATTGCCGGCACGGGTGGCGGGCGCCGCCGGTGCCGGCTTCCTGGCCGAGGTCTTGTGCGCTACCGGCGCGGCGGCCGTGGCGGGGCGCGCGACGGTGAGCGTGAGGTGCTGCCCGGTGAAGAGACTCATGGAGTGCAGCTGGTTCCAGGCGACGATATCGTCGGCGCTGACATGCCAGCGGCGCGCAACCGAGGCCAGCGTGTCGCCGCGGCGCACCCGGTAGCTCACCTGGCGCAGGTTGGTGCTTTCGGGAACGAGGGCGAACGACGCGCTGATGAATCCCGGAGCGATGTCGTCGTTGTTGGATTCGTCGCGCGGAATCAGGATGGTGGAGCCGGGCGCGGCGCGGTAGCGCGGCGGGATATGGTTGGCTTCGCGCAGTTGCGCCTCGGTAAGACCGACGCGTTCGGCAAGCTTGCTCAGCGTTTCGCCCGGTTGCAGCGTATAGGCCGTCCAGCTGGCCAGGGGCTGGCCCGTGGCCTGCCATGCCGCCAGGTTGGCGTTGAAGGAATCGGCCCGGTCTGCCGGCAGCAGGATCGTGGGCGAGGAAGCCCCCACGATGACCGGCCGGCTGTAGGCCGGATTGAGCGCGCGGAATTCCTCGATGGGCAGGTCGGCCAGTCGTGCGGCGGTGACGACATCGATATCGGCCGTATTGTTCACGGCCACGAAATACGGCTCATTGCGGATGACCGGCAGTTCGATGCCGTAGTGCTGCGGGTCGGCCACGATGTTCTTGATGGCCTGCAGCTTGGGCACGTAGTACTGGGTTTCATTGGGCAGGCGCAGGTCCTGGTAGGCCACCGAGCGGTGCGCCTTGCGCGCCCGCGCCAGCGCGCGCTCCACGCCGGCTTCGCCGCAGTTGTACGCGGCCAGGGCGAGATGCCAGTCGCCGAATTCGCCGTACAGCTTCTGCAGGTAATCGAGCGCCGCGCGGGTGGACTCGATCACTCCGAAGCGCTCGTCCTTCCACAGATTCTGCTCGAGCGAGTACAGCCGGCCCGTGGACGGGATGAATTGCCAGAGCCCCGCCGCTTTCGCAAACGACACGGCCTCGGGCTGCATCGCGCTCTCGACGAACGGCAGCAGCGCGAGCTCGGTGGGCATGTTGCGCTTCTCGAGTTCATCGACGATGTGGTAGAGGTACATGCTGGCGCGGCCCGTCATGCGCGCGATGTAATCGGGCTGGGCTGCATACCAGCGCGTGCTGGACTGCGCGCGCTTGGATTGCAGGTCGGGCATCTTGAAGCCGCGGCGGATGCGCTCCCATAAGTCTTTATCGGTAACCGGCAGCGCCTGGCCCGAACTGACCAGTGGGTCGGCTGCCACCTGCTGGCCCCCGGCTGGCGTTTCGCCTCCGGCAGGAGCCGCGTTCGCGGTTGCCGTTGTCGTCACCGCAAAAGCGCCTGCGGCGGCGGCGGTGGCGGGTGTGTCCGCCGCGGCAGGGCCGGCGGCATTAACCGGGACCCCTTGCGTGGATTGCGCGGTGCCCGCTGCACTGGCGGGGGCATCTGCCCCGCCGGGCAGTGCCAGCGTTGTTGCGGGTTTCAGTGTTTCCGTGGAAATTTCAGCGGACTTCTGGCTTTCGGGGAGCTTGTCGATTTCCGTGACTGGTGTAAGGCCGGTAGTGGGAGCCGACGGAAATGTCGGGGTGGCTGCCGGTACGACCCCCGCCCCGCTTGCCGCTGCATTTACCACCACCGCAGCCGGCACGGGCTCTGCGCACACGGGGGCCAAGGCGCAACCGAGCATGCTCATCCCCAGCGCCATGCGCAGAACCGGGTTTTTCAGTTGAAAATGAATCAAGGAATTCCCCGCCATCGGATCACGTTGGCTAATAGTTGGCTGTCGCCCAGGTTGGGTGCCAAGGTCAGTGTAGGTGTTCGCCCACGCCAGTGCAAGCAAAGGCACGGCAGGAAATAACCGTTAAATCAAGGCTCCGGGCGCATTTTGCGCTTGTGGACGAGGTGTGGTGGGCGCTCCGCGGCGAGCCGGGTAGCGGGTATCCGGGGTGCCAAACGGCGCTAATAGCGGTCCTTCCAGCCGCGCAGCACGCCAAATACCCCGACGGGGTCCGCGGGGGTGCCAAGGGCGTCCGGCCGGTGGTTCCGGGCGGCAGCCTGCACTGCCGGTACTTCGCACCGCAGGAACGGGTTGGTGGCCCGCTCGAGGGCAATTGTGGACGGTACCGTCGGCAGTCCGCGCTCCCGCAACTCGACGCAGTCCTCCCGGCGCTGCTGCAGGTCGGTATTGCCCGGTTCCACCGCCAAGGCAAAACGCAGGTTGGAAAGCGTGTACTCGTGGGCGCAATAGACCCGCGTATCGCCCGGCAGGCCGCCCAGGCGTCCCAGCGAGGCCGCCATTTGCGCGGCGCTGCCTTCGAAGAGGCGGCCGCAACCACAGGCAAACAGGGTATCTCCGCAAAAAACCGCGGCCTGCTCTGCGGACCAGTAGGCAATGTGATCCAGGGTGTGCCCCGGCACGGTCATTACCGAGAACGTGGTGCCGAGTACCGCAACGGTATCGCCTTCGCGCAGGCGCACGTCGATGGCGTCAAAGGGCGAGTTGGCCGGTCCGAAGACCCGGGCCGGATGCGCCCGCACGAGGTCCGACACGCCGCCCACGTGATCGTTGTGATGATGGGTGAGCAAAATGGTGTCCAGCCGCCACTGGTGGGCCGCCAGTAGTTGCAACACTGCAACAGCTTCGCCCGGATCGACCACCGCCACCCGGCCACCGCGTTCCAGCAGCCAGATATAGTTGTCCCGGAAAGCCGGTACAGGTTGGATATGCAGCGCGGCAGCGCCTGCCGCCGGTGCATCTTGGGAAGCCGAGGGTGGCGTCATAATGGTGTTTTCCCGGTTCGCAATACACCCGCAGCGCATTGCGCGAGGCAAATGGTGGCGGATCGCACCCCTGCGCCGGATTGCGGCACCGTGGGTTTACCCGAGGAAGGCGGCGCAATCCCGATGAGCGAACTCCAGTCTATCCGGAACTTCCCCGAATTTCTCGATTCGGCGGCCGGTCGTTACATGCTCGAATGGGAACAGCGCCAGCTCGACCAGGTCGTGGTCGACATTTTTGGCTATCACGCCCTGCAGCTGGGCGTGCCGCGCCTGGATGCGCTTCGCGAGAACCGCATGCCGCTGCGCTGCCTGGCGCTGGACGGTACCGCCGGCGAGGCAAGCTGGATCGAGCAGCGCCAGTCGGGCACGGCGCCGGACAATTTGCCCCGCTGCCTGGCCGAGCCGGGCCTGGGCGGCCGCCGCGAGGTGGCGCTGGTAACGCGCTTTGATGAACTGCCGTTTGCCTCGCAATCCATCGACCTGTTGGTCCTGCCCCACGTGCTCGAATACGCGCAGGAGCCCCACCTGGTGCTGCGCGAGGCCGACCGCGTGCTGGTGCCCGAAGGGCAGATCGTCATCACCGGCTTCAATCCGGCCAGCCTGTGGGGCGCGCGCCACTGGATGGGCCGTGCCGGCGTACGCCCCTTCCTGCCTGCCAACAGCCAGATGATCGCCCTGCCGCGTCTCAAGGACTGGCTCAAGCTGCTGTCCTTCGAAGTGCACCGCGGCCGCTTCGGCTGCTATGCGCCGCCGGTGCGCAGCGACTCCTGGATCGGCCGCTGGTCGTTCATGGAGAAGGCCGGTGACCGCTGGTGGCCCGTGCTGGGTAGTGTCTACACGCTCACTGCCATCAAGCGCGTGCGCGGCATGCGCCTGGTGGGGCTGGTGCGCAAGCGCCCCGAACGCCGCCCCGTGCTGGCTGCCGCCCCCGTGGCGCAGACCTCGCACAACCACCACCGTACCGATGGCCCTGCCGGGCTGCGCCTGGTGATTTCCCGCGATTCGGCCCGCGACACGCAGCGGGGGAGCGCGCGAGAGGCGGCCAAGGATGCGGCACGAGAAGGGATGCGCGGCGCTGCGCGTGACGCCGTGCGTGAGGCCACACACGACGCTTCCAACGACCCGGTCGGCGGCGCGGTGGAACAGGTTGACCGTGGACCAGAGCAGGTCTTCGAGGTCGGGTTCGAGGCGGGTGTCC
>CAIQGU010000355.1 GCA_903871435.1 uncultured Burkholderiales bacterium
GCTGCACCCGCTGGTCTGCGCCGCCTTCAACGCCGACTTCGACGGCGACCAGATGGCCGTTCACGTGCCCCTCTCGCTGGAAGCCCAGCTCGAGGCGCGCGCGCTCATGCTGTCTTCCAACAACGTGCTGTTCCCGTCCAACGGCGACCCGTCCATCGTGCCCAGCCAGGACGTGGTTCTGGGCCTGTATTACGCCACCCGTGAGAAGACCAACGGTCTGGGCGAGGGCGCCTTCCTGCAGGACGTGAGCGAAGCGCATCGCGCGCTGGAGAACGGCCAGGTCGAACTCCAGACCAAGGTCACCATCCGCATCAAGGAAGTCGACGTCGACCGCGAGACCGGTGCCAAGACGGAAAAGATCACGCGCTACGAAACCACGGTCGGCCGCGCCATCCTGTCGGAGATCCTGCCGCCCGGACTGCCGTTCCTGAACATCAACAAGCCGCTCAAGAAGAAGGAAATCAGCCGCCTGATCAACACGGCTTTCCGCCGCTGCGGCCTGCGCGAGACGGTGATCTTCGCCGACCGCCTGCTGCAGTCGGGCTTCCGCCTGGCTACCCGCGCGGGTCTGTCGATCGCCATTGGCGACATGCGCGTGCCGGAGCAGAAGGAAGAGATCATCCGCGCCGCCGAGCGCGAAGTGAAGGAAATCGAGGCGCAGTACACCTCGGGCCTGGTCACGCAGGGCGAGCGCTACAACAAGGTGGTGGACATCTGGGGCCGCGCCGGCGATCACGTCGGCAAGGTCATGATGGAGCAGTTGGCCACGGAAAAGACGATCAACCGCCACGGCGTCGAAGTGAACCAGGAGTCGTTCAACTCCATCTTCATGATGGCCGACTCGGGCGCCCGCGGTTCGGTCGCTCAGATCCGCCAGCTAGCGGGCATGCGCGGCCTGATGGCCAAGCCTGACGGCTCCATCATCGAGACGCCCATCACGGCAAACTTCCGTGAAGGTCTCAACGTTTTGCAGTACTTCATCTCCACGCACGGCGCGCGTAAGGGCCTGGCCGATACGGCGCTCAAGACCGCCAACTCGGGCTACCTCACCCGCCGCCTGGTCGACGTCACGCAGGATCTGGTCGTCACCGAGGACGACTGCAACACGAGCAACGGCGTGGTCATGCGCGCCCTGGTCGAAGGTGGAGAAGTCATCGAAGCGCTGCGCGACCGCATCCTGGGCCGCGTGGTCACCCTTGATGTCATCAACCCGGAGACCCAGGACGTGCTGTACGCCACCGGCGAGCTGCTCGACGAGGACGGAGTCGACCGCATCGAGGAACTGGGCATCGACGAAGTGAAGGTGCGCACGCCCCTGTCCTGCGACACGCGCTACGGCATCTGCGCCAAGTGCTATGGCCGCGACCTGGGCCGCGGCGTGCTGGTCAATGCCGGCGAAGCGGTGGGCGTCATCGCCGCCCAATCGATCGGCGAGCCGGGCACGCAGCTCACCATGCGCACGTTCCACATCGGCGGCGCCGCATCGCGCGCTGCAGTGCAAAGCGCCATCGAAGCCAAGAGCAACGGCACGGTGCGCTTCACCAGCACGATGCGCTACGTCACCAGCGCCAAGAACGAGCAGGTTGTCATCTCCCGCTCGGGCGAGGTCATGGTGGTGGACGAAAACGGCCGCGAGCGCGAGCGCCACAAGGTCCCGTACGGCGCCACGCTTACCGCCGTTGACGGCAAGCTGGTCAAGGCGGGCACGCAGCTCGCGCAGTGGGATCCGCTCACGCGCCCCATCATCACCGAGTACACCGGCACCATCCGCTTCGAGAACGTCGAAGAAGGCGTCACGGTGGCCAAGCAGCTCGACGAAGTCACGGGCTTGTCCACGCTGGTGGTGATCGACGCCAAGCGGCGTTCGGCCACATCCAAGGGTCTGCGCCCGCA
>CAIQGU010000356.1 GCA_903871435.1 uncultured Burkholderiales bacterium
ACCTGCGCAAGGGCCTGCACGCCTGCCAGCCACCGGCGTCCTATATCCACGGACTCCTGCCCTACCTGTCAAATCCCTTTGGTCACGTGCTGCCGGATTATGAACAGGAAAAAGCAGCCTGGGTCGAGCGAACGTTTCATCTGGTCTAGTCCGCGACGCCGGCCGGAAGATGCCGGGGCGATCCATACCGCTCCTGCGTCCGGACCATCCGCGTGATCAGGTCGCCAAAGTCCCTGCAGTAGCGCGCGCTGTCGAACAGGCTGCAGTTGTCGCGGCCGGCTGCAAGGCGCTGGCGCAATGCCGCCAATTGCATGCGGTCGCGTGCCAGCGCGAGCGCACGCTGCGCGTAGTCATCCAGATCCGAGCTCACGAGCTCGGGCAAGCCGACGGCATGCAGCAGGCTGGCGGCGACGCGCGAGACGAAGCTGTCGCCGGCAACCGTTAGGACGGGCAAGCCCGCCCACAGCGCATCGCTGGCCGTGGTGTGCGCGGTGACGGGCAAGGTGTCGAGAAACAGATCCGCGTTGCGCATGCGTCCCAGGTGCTCGGCCAGCGGCATTATGCCGGCCCAGACCAGTCGTTCCGCGCGTATCCCGCGCCGTTCGGCCTCGGCGGCAAGATTGCGGCGCGCCTGCGGATTGGTGACGAAAAGCCACAGCACGGCATCGTCGACCTGGTGGAGCAGAGTGCACCAGAGGTCGAAAATTTCCGGGGTGATTTTGTAGTTGGCGTTGAAGCAGCACAGCACGAAGGCGTGCTCGGGCAGGCCACAACGGACACGATCGATGTCCGTCGCCACGGGGCGCTGCCGGTCGTTGGGCTGGTAGCAGTGCGGCAACTGGGCGATCTTTTCGTCGTAGCCGTCGGCGTGGTTCAGCGGCGTCACGACCGGATCGCCGATGATGTAGTCGTAGTGCGCTGACCCCAGGGACCCGGGGAAGCCGAGGAAATTGACCTGTATCGGGGCCGGGCGATAGGCAAAGACTTCATTGCGTGAAAACAGCGTATATCCCTTGAGGTCGATCAGCACATCGATCCCATCGGCGCGGATACGGCGCGCCAGATCGGCCGTGGTCATCTGCCGGGCATCGAGAAAATCCTGCCCGAAGGCCCGCTCGATGCGCTTGCGCATGAGTGACCCGTCGTCGATGCCATACGAATACGCGTGAAAGTGCATCTGTCCGCGGTCGTGCCGTTCGAAGAGTTCGGCGATAAGGTACGCGGTGGCGTGTTCGTGAAAGTCGCTGGACACGAAACCCACGCGTATCGGCCCGGTTACCGTCCTTGCGGCGCGGGGCGGCAAGGGATTGATGCCATTGAACATCGATGCCGCCCGTGCCCGCGCCGCATCCAGAAGCTGTTGCCGGTTAGGCGAGAAATTGAGGGCGTAGAACGGCGTGGGCTGCCCCCGGCCGGCGGCAACGTGCCCCGCGAGCGCGCGCAGGTCTTCCTCCAGTGAGACCCAGCTCGATGCCTCCAGCGACGTAAACAGCACCGCTGATGTAATCTCGACCGGCGCGTGACCCAGTACCAGCGCATTGCGAAAACTTTCCCGCGCTTCCTCGGGCAGCTTGAGCAACTGGAAGACATTGCCCAGCAACGCGTAGGCCTCGGTGGAGCGGATGTCGCGCCGCAAGGCGTCGAGAAACGCGTTCACCGCTTCCTGAAGGCGCCCCAGGCGCGTGAGCGCCACCCCCAGCCGTATATGGAGCTCTGGCTTTGCGATCGCGCTCAGGTCGGCCGATTGCAGGAGGTCCACGAGCTCAAGGTAACGGGCGGCATGTTCGAAGCAGCGTGCCGCTATCCCCATGCCCACCTCGCTCCGGCGATCCAGCGCGACCGCACGGCATGCCGCTGTGGCGGCACCCTCGAAGTCGTCGAGCTTGAGGCGCGCGTGCGCGAGGTTCAACCAGCCGACCGGATCTGCCGGACGTGCCGCCGTCACGGCCGAGAATGCGGCTTGGGCCGCCTGCCATTGGTTCTGCGACGCGTGCTTCAGGCCCAGCTGAAAATGTGCTTCGGGAGCTAGCCGCTGCACGGTGCTGCGCGCACCGGTCTTATGCCTGCCC
>CAIQGU010000357.1 GCA_903871435.1 uncultured Burkholderiales bacterium
AGGTCCTTCATGATTTCTTCTCGAACGGCGAAACCCTCGTCCACTGGTACAGCAAGGCGCGTCGGGGCATACATGGCCGCGATGAGATTGCGCTGCCGCGGATCGATGGCGTTCTTGCCAACCGATTGCAGGGCCACGCTGCCAATCTGTTGGGTGCCACGCATCACCAGCGGCAGCTGGTCGGTGAAGGCAATCGGGCTCAAAGGGCCGCTTGCACTGACGGCCCTGCCCCCCAGCACTTCTACCAGGCGGTTGAGAAAGCCCGATCCGAAGTCGCGTGTTCCGCCCAGCGGCTGGCCCAGTTCGATGGTGTCCTGGGTTTCGAAGTGGCTGCGCGAGACATCATCGGTACCCGCAAATGGCACGAACGCCAGCTCCTTGCGTTGGTAGATCGGCAAGAGCGTGCCGGCCAGAGCCGGATGCAGGCCCCAGGTGCCATCGAGCGGCAGCGCCGCATCCGCCTGCGAACCCGGGCGGGCAATGGCGATGTCGGGGCGCGCCCGGTAGTAGAAGTCCGACTGAACGGGCACCAGCAGGCTGGCAGTGTCCAGACCGCCGCGCAGGAAAACCAGCAGGAACTTGCCGCCCGCCGCCGGCGCGGCCCAGGCGCCAAACCCGTGGGTTACCAGCGGCAATGCCGCAAGGCCACGCAGAACGTTGCGTCGTTGCATATCGGGTCCTGTCGTGTGGCGTGTCGGCTGCATGGGCGGCGGTCGCGCTAGCGCATCATGAATTCGAGAGAGCTCAGCAACAGCAGGTTCCATTCCTGCGGCGACTGGGCCTGGTCGAGCGCCTGGCGCGTCGCGAGCGCCAGGCTGGGCTGCGTGCTTTGGTAATAAAGGACATTGGCCAGTTGCGGAAATGCCGCTCGCTCGGCGGGATTGGGGCCGTCGGTCTTGAAGAGACCTGCGCTGCCCGAGCCTATGGCCTTGGCGATCTCGAAGCGCACTGCCATCTGGCCCGGTCCGTCCCAGGACGATTCGGCCAGGGAATAGCCATCGGGTGTGGGGTGGTTGTACGGCGCCTCGCCCAGCCGGTTGAGCCAGTTCACCATGGGGCCCGCATTCACGATGGGTTTGTTGTCGTAGGCGAGGCGCACGGCCGACACCACGTAGTGCACCGGATCCTTGAAATGGCGATGCAGGGATTGCGCGAAGGCCGGTGACGCGATGGCAACCCGCAAGACCGCCGGGATATCACCGTCGGTGCGCTGGAATTCGCGCGCCATGATATCGATCAGCGCGGGAGGCGGTTCATCGGCAACGAGGAAGCGCGCCAGCTTGCGGCTGACATTGCGCGCCGTCGCCGGATGGCGGCTGATGAGGTCCAGGACCTCGTCGAGTTCGGCCGCGCCCCCGCCCTTGATGGTGTGACCCAGCAGTACCTTGTCGCCGTAGTCATGGCGGTTGGGATTGAATTCGAAGAGTCCGGCGCGCTGATACTGGCCGGCAAGTTCGCGGCGCAGCTTCGGGGCTTCGGCGTTGGCCGGATCGGTGTTGTTAATCCCAAATCCCGTCAGCACCCGCGCAAGTTCCTGGACGTCGTGCTGCGTGTAGCCACCATCGACCCCCAGGGTATGGAGCTCCAGCAATTCGCGCGCGTAGTTCTCGTTGACATGCCGGACGGCGTTTTGCGCGTTGTCCAGGTAAACCAGCATCGCCGGGTGGTGGACGCTGGCAGCCAGCAGGTCGCGGAAGCGGCCCAGGGCGTGATTGCGCAGCTGGTCCTCGTAGTCGCCGACCATGGCGCGGATCATGTGCTTGCGCTGGTGCACGTTGAAGTGATTCACCCAGAACCACGTCATTTGTTCCTGCAGTTGCTTGGGCGAATACAGGTCGCGCAGCAGGCTGCGGGTGGCGGCCTCGCGCGCCAGCCGGTTGAGCTCCAGCTGGTAGTCGTGCTGCGCAGCCTTGCGCGCGGCCTCGTCGGGCAGGGCATCGGCGCTCTTGCGCTGGCTCTCCAGGGCCACCACCAGCGCGGTCACGGATTGGCGGGAAATCGTCATGGCGGCTATCTGCTCGGCAACGGAAGCCGGCAAAGGGGCCGCGGGATCCGGCCGCAGCTGTTCCTGCAGCCAGCGCTGTTCGCCCTCGGCCTGCATCTGCGCGTAATCCGCGCTGTCCGCGCCCCAGGACAATCGGTCCAGCAGGGCTGCCGGCGCGGTGGTCGTCAGTTCCGCCATAGCTGCCGGTGCCGCGCCAGTCGCCTGCGCCGCCGATTCCGGAGCCGGCGCGCTTGCGCAGGCCGGCAGCACGACCGCGCAAAACATCGCCAACGCCGGGCGTGGCCGCTGCGCGATACGGGAAAGAAGTTCAAGCGTTTGCATGGCCTCACCTTAGCGGAGGCCGGGCCTGCATGCGCATGCCGGCGCCAGCATGCGGTATCCAAATGCAACGGCAGGCGGCGCTGGTAGCGCTTTGTTGCAAATTTTAGAGCGCATTACACTTGGTCCGATGAACTGGACCCTGCTCGTCCCCGGAGGCCTGCTTCCGCCGGCCCTAGCCCCCGAGTTGAGCCGCAGCATCCGCGCCCCCGTCCTGACAGGCCAACTGGCGCTGGCGCGCCCCTTGCCGCCGCGCGCAATTCCTGGCGGCGGCCCCATCGACGCTGGCGACCGTCAGTCGGCACACTGGCAGTGGTTGGCGAACCGCTTGGGCCTGGACGCCGATGACTTGCCCACCGCACCTTACGCGTGGCGCGGCGCGGCGGAAAACCGTAGCGGCACCTCGTTCGAAGCGGTAACCGGAGCCGCACAAGCGGGCATGTGGATCGCCCACTGCGAACCGGTGCATATGGC
>CAIQGU010000358.1 GCA_903871435.1 uncultured Burkholderiales bacterium
CCGATCTCGCTGCCACCGCTGCCCGACTGACCTGCGGTCATGAAGGCACCGCCTCCACCGCCGCCACCGCCGCCCGCGCCGGCGATGAACACCACGCTGGCCGAGGCGTTTTTGGTCCACGTGCCCGAACTGGTGAATGTCTGGCAGGTCGACGGGGCGAGGGGCGCGCCCTGGACCGTCAGCGGCGTGTTGAAGGTGGCGGATTGGCCGCTTTCCTGAGCCAGCGCCTGAATGGGCAGCGCGAAGGCGAAAGCCAGAAGACCGAAACGACGCATGCGCATGGTGATCAGCCTCCCGCCAGGCCGGCGCTGATGGTGCCGGATGCAATGATCGCATTGAGGGTGCCGGTGGGCAGGCGGACGCTGCCGGACCCGAACGTAAACGACAGCCCGGCACCGCATCGCAGGCCCTGCCCGACCACGGCCGTTCCGTTGTTCACCGGGTTCATCCAGATATCGAGCGTGCCGGGATTGGTGATCACGAGCTCGCTTGTCAGCGTGCCGCAGTTGGCGAGCAGGCCCGACGTGCCGGTGACGTTCACAGCCCCGCAGAACGTGTAGTTGAGCGGCTTGATGTTGACATCGAGGCCGCGGGTGGCGCTGCCGGTGGCGCGGTCGAACGTGCTGCCGTTCCACAGCATCAGGCCTTCGGCTGCTATGCCGGTCGTGGCCATGCCGTCTGCCGTGGCGGCGCGCTGCCGGTCGAACGTGGCGCCATTGTAGAGGCCGACGCCCTCGATCAGCACCGCCGTGCCGGGCACTGCGTCACTTGTGGCCGCGCGCTCGGAGCTGAACGTGGCGGAGCCGGCGTCCCAGATGTAAGTCACGGCTGCGGCCAGGCCAGCGCCGCTGACACCGTCGCCGATCGTTCCGTCTTTGGCCTGGTTGTAGGCGCTCCCGATCACGGCGACGCCGGAGCTGTGGGCCTTGGTGAAGATCGCCGTCACGGCCTTGGTGCCGGTGTTCACCGCCGTGACGAACACGGTTTCCTGGTTGGCGCCGGTATCGACCAGCAGCGAGCTGCCGGGCGCGATCGTGACGGTCGATCCGCGCGCGGTGAACGTCACGGCATTCAGCGTCACGGCCTGGGCGGATGCGCTGGCGCTGACGCTCTGCGTGGTCGTTGTGGCGTAGGGCTGATGCGTCTGCTGCGTGCCGGTGGCGATCCCCACGGCCGGCACACCGTCAAACCCGGTTTCGCGCGCGCGGTCGAGGGCGCCGCCGGCGTTGATGAGCTGCGCGACACCGCCGGTCAGAAGGCCGTTGCCGGAGCCCGGGATTGTCTGGTTATCCGCGTTGTGAAACGCGGTGACGGTGGCACCCTGTGTCGGCGTGGTCGCATCAACCAGCGTGATACCGCCGATCACGGCTGACCCTGCGGCGATCTTCACAACCTCGGAATACGATCCGCTCATTCACAATGCTCCGGGGTGCTGTGGCCAACGATCCGCCACAGATTGCCCGGCCCAACGGCCGCTTTTCAGTCTGCCGAAATGCTCCCCTATGGCGGCCCTTCGCCGCCTGTGCCAGCGCCGGAGCTGGGCGTGCCGGTCGCAGTATAGCTGCTGAGCGCCGTGTAGATGCGCGACAGAACCCAGTTTGTGGTCGGAATTGCGCCGCTATTGTCCGTATCGGACGGGCGAGGGGCGGTCGGCGAGCCGGTGAACGCAGGCGAGGAGAGCGGGGCGTAGCTGCCCAGCTGCGACGTCATGGCGTAGCCGCTGAGATTGACCGCCGTCACGGCCGTGGTTTGCACCGTGCCGTCGCCGAACTTATAGCCGCCGCCTGCGTAAATCTGCCCGCCAACCCCGACAGCTCCGTCGAAATGCCCGGTGCTGCCGTTCACCTGCCCAGTCGCCGCGAAGTTCCCGGTGATGCTGACGTTGCCGGTGATCGTCGCACCGCCCGCGCCAACCACCAGGCCGCCGGCCTCGATGTTCACGCCGCCAGCCTGCACGAACAACTCGCCCGTCATCGTCCCGCCAGCGACCGCGAGGTAGTTCGACGCGGAGAAGTTCGCGACGGTGAACTGATTGACGCTCTCGTTGAGCGACCCAATCGTGATCCAAGCAGAGTCCGCCTGGTTGCGCACTTTGATCGCGTTGTTGCCCGTGTCGTGCCACCAGACCCCGGCCGTACTGGTCAGCCCCGTGCTGGTGGGCGTCGGCGCCGTCGCCGCCTGAAACATCGTGAAGGCCTGCAACAAGGCCGTGTTGATCGCCGCCTGCTCAGCCGGTCCGGAAATCGTGCCCGTCGTCGCGACCTGCCCGTTCGCCATGCTCAATACCCCTGCACGAGAAGATTGACGGTGCGGGCCACCGCGGTCCCGCCGTTGATGACAGCCACGTTCACGCCGCTCAGCGAAAGGCTGCTCAGCACCAGCGTGTCTCCGCTGGACGCATTCAGGATCGTGCCCTGCACCGCCGGCAGCGCAGCGCCCTGCGGGCCGCCGTTGAACGCCACGGCCGTCGCGCCGCCGTCCGGCTTGAATGTCACCGACAGGCCGGATGTCGGCACGGCGAGCTGCAGGTAATGATCATCCCGCTCCGGCGCGCTCACATAGAAGGTGAAGCTGAGCAGGGCGGCCGTGACGGAGGGATCGAGCGTCTGGATCTGCATCCGCGCGCGGAACTTCCGCCCCTGGTAGCTGCCCGGCACAAAGCGCTGCCACGCCCCATACCCAGCACCGGCACCGAGATCGATGCTGATTTCGGGATAGACATTGGCATTGCCCGCCACCGACGCGCCCAACAGGTCCGTGATGGCCAGCCAGTCGGTGGTGCTGAGAATGTTCTGGCCGGCCGGATAGCCCGTCGAGGTCCAGTTGATCAGTACGGCGCACAGGGCGTTGCGCCCGACATCGATTTCGTGGCCGGTCGGGATCTGATACGCCCCGCCAACCTGGCTGTGCAGCCCGCCGCTGGTGGTGACGATGCCGCTGCTGACCGCGGCGCCGCCCGACACCGTGCCCGTCCAGCCGGTGGCCGCCTCGTTCCAGGTGTTCAAGATGTTCGAGACGATCGCCGAGCCCTGGATCGAGAGATCGACCGGAGACGAATAGATGATCAGCCCGGGCTCCGGGTTGCAGACGGCAGCCAGCCAATAGGTATCGTCGCCATAAACCCGGAACGGGGGATGCGCCACGCTGCCCAGGCGCTGCGACGATGTCCACGTTGAGCCTTTGCGAATTTCATAAACGGGCGAGCGGAAATCGTTGACCTCGATCCAGCTCAGCTCGGTGTATTGGGCGACGTAGCTGGTGGTCAGCCCCGTCGGTGCCGCCAGCGGCCCGGCCAGCGCCACACCGGTCACCAGGTGCGGATACGCCATCACCTCATCGAGCGTCGGCGCACCGGCCCCGAAAGCGTTGAACGGCAGAAACTTGAAATAGAGCGTCTGGCCGACGCGATCGATGGTGATCGGGTAGCGGAAATACGTGCCGGGGCTGAGCCGCACGAGAGGTGCCGAGGCGGGCGCTGCGACCGGCGCGCTGTCGAACAAGCCTCGAACCAGATAGCTCAGCGCATAGGACGTGCCGGACGTGAGCGTGGCCGTCTGATAGGCGAGATATTCGCCGTCGACGTAGCACAGCGTGTTGCCGGCGACGGCATCGGCCTGCGTGCCACTCAGCAACTGCGATCCTGTCTCGCCCATGTCCACGCCCAGCGTGTGCGCCGGGTCGATCGTGGGCCCGGTCACGGCCGGCGTCACAAATGGCAGTGCGTTGGTGGTCAGGCCAATGCGGCTCGATCCATCGAACGTGCCGGCGAGCTGGTAGCTCGATCCGTCGGTCGAGACCCAGATATCGCAGCCGCCGAAGTTGGCCGGCGCGCCGATCGCCATCCAGATCTCGGTACCGCCTGCGAGGGCGTACGTCGGCTCCCAGATCACCGGCGTGGTGACGGCTGAGACTGGCGCGTTGAAGTCAATGCCCGTGGCGAGGCCCTGCTGCGCCTGATAGAGCGGAGCCGAATGCGCGCCGAACAGCGCATCCTCCGCCTGGATCGACAGCGTCGCGTCGGTGTTCTCGGTGATCTCGGTGATGCGCAGCCAGGTGTCGTTCAGACCCATGTTCGGGTCCGTCACGGCGATGATGTCCATCGGATCAAGCAGGATGTATTCCGGGCCGAGCGTGAAAGCATAGGTGTTGCGAACAGCCTCCCGCGCCAGCATCAGCTGGGCGGACATCAGGGCGGCCGACTGCAGGCAGAAGAAATGCAGGCTCTTCGTCGCCGCCTTGCGCAGCCTGTAGAGGCTGATGCCGGCGTCATCCTTCGCCTCAACCACGGTCGCATTATAGGCGTTCGAGCGATCCAGATACTCGACCGACACCGAGTTCATCTGGTCGCTGGGCCGCAGCCTGGTGCACTGAACGGGGTCATGCATGCCGGCGGTGGATGAGCTGTTGCTATTCGAGCCCTGCGGCGCCTTGAAATCGATGTCCGACAGGCTGTAGAGCGGCGCCGACGGGGCGGTGTAGGTCACGCCGTTCGCGGTGATCGTGGCATCGCCATAAGGCACGATCCGCAGGACACCGCTGGACCACACGGCCGCAGAGTTCGTGGCTTGCAACAGGTCCTTCAGGAAGCTGCGCGCCTCGGCCTGATCCGAGATCACCGGGCTGACCACCAGGCCATTCGCCACGCAGTAGTTCGAGTAGTCGGAGAACGCGTCGACGTTCGCGGACGGCATGCCGGCGCCGTAATAGGCGTTGGTCAGAAAATCCGTGACGACATCGCGGGGATTGGCATCTGGCTGACCGACGACATTGCCGTAGATGGCGAAGCGCACCTCGAAGGTCAGGTTCGGCAGGTTTGCCGAGTTGCCGAGCGGCATGGCTGCGGCGGCGGCATAGGCGAGACCGCGATAGGACAGCGCCTGATCCGAATGGACGCTGCTCATGTAGCTCCAGGGCGACGCGGCGTAGTCCCCGCCATAGCCAGCAAGCGCAAGGCTGGAGAGCGACACCGCGCTGGAGTTGTTCCATACTTGCAGAACGGCGCTGATCGGGCCTTCGCACAGCCCGATGATCACGCTGGCGCTGTAGGTGTAGCTGCCGCCGCTGGAGCCCTTGCCACCGCCGCCACCGCCCTTGCCGCCACTACCGCCGCCGCTCTGCTGGCTCTGGAAATCGCCATACCAGATGAGGTTTCCCGAGACGCGGGCCTGCCCCCAGCCGATCGCGATGGCCTTGCCCGCCACCGCCGTCTGCACACGCAGAAAGCTGCTCGGCGTCTGTTTCTGGGTGGAGCTGCTGTTGCCGAACATCGATCAGACCGCCGGCCACAGCGTGAAGAACCGCCGCTTCTGATCGGCCCACTCGCCGATATCACCGCGATCCTCATGGACGATGTTGGCCCGCCACCGCGAATGCACGATCTGTGGCCAGCCGGGATCGACGATGATCGCGCCATGGCTGAACGCCCGGCCGAAGCGATAGAGCACCACATCGCCCATCAGCGCCTGGTTCTCCTCGATCTCGGTGGCGTGGTCGAGAACGGTCGCCATGTAGCGCTCGGCCGAGCGGTGCATGTGCCAGTCCGGCGGATAATAAGGCACCGTCACGGGCGGGATCACGCCGGCATCGGCATAGACACAGGCCAGCAAGGTGGCGCAATCGACGCCGCCCTTGTCGACGATCTTGCCTGCCGGATCGCGGCGCGCCTTGAGGGTGCCCATGTGGTGATAGCTCGTGCCTATCCAGCTGCGCGCCTCCGCTGCCACCCGCGCCCGTGCCGCCGCGATATCCGTCATGTCGCGGTCTCCGGCGGCGGGATATAGGGCTGCCCACCGAAATTGGCCGTGTTGCCGAACAGACCACAGGTGGCGAGCTGCTTGTCGCACCCGGGATAGGCCGTGAACGTATCGCCGGCCGCGACCGCGTAGGGGAAGGCGGACAGCAGGATGATGCTGCCGGATGCGCCGCCCGTTGATGGCGACCAGGAGCGGATGGAACGCGCGAAGCCGGCATTCAGCCCCGATGTCATCACCAGGCTGCCGAGAGTGAAGGTGCCGCTGCCGCTGGGGGCGCCGATGTTCGAGACGATGACGCGCGGCATGCTGCCGGCCGCGGCCGTGCCACTCACAGCGAAGCTGGACGCCGCGAGCTGGCACCCGGCATCGAACAGCGTATGACGGCAGCCGGCCTGATAGACGTTGATCGGCATCTGCTGATCCAGCAGCTCCAGATGCGAGTTGACGCTGATCACAGCCGTGGTGCGCCCGAGGTCGACCGTCGCGACCCTGCCGGTGAAGATGTTGACGACGCCGGTGGGCGCCACGACCGGCGAACGCGGAAAATCAGGCCAGGCCGCGACGAACGCCCGGTCCACCAGCACGACGGCACCATCGAGCGCGCCACCCTGGAGCGCTGCCAGCCACGGCACGCTTCCGATCTTGTCGGGATAGGCCGCTCCGGAGATCGGATCGACAGCCCGTGGCGCCACCGTGAATTGCCAGGTGTCGGTGTCGAGCCCGATCTTCCAATGCGCCGTGGCGCGGCTGCTCTTCTGATCGATCAGCGGCCCA
Source organism: uncultured Burkholderiales bacterium (assembly GCA_903871435.1). GTDB lineage: Bacteria > Pseudomonadota > Gammaproteobacteria > Burkholderiales > Burkholderiaceae_F > GJ-E10. The sequence goes on from CAIQGU010000358.1 coordinate 6,528, forward strand.
GCATGGGTCCACACATCGCCGCCATAACCGATATCGGTATCGGCCGTAGTGAAGCGCAGCGACGTGCCGCCGCCGGCGAGGGTGATCGTGTAGAGATCCGCGAAGGCGAAGCTGCGCGTGTCCAGCAGCGCCACCAGCGCGCCGGCGCTGGTCTCGTATTTAACGGTCTTCACAGCTTCACCGTGGTGAAGACGCAGGATTTGAGGCTCCAGATGGCGCTGTAATCCTGTTGAAACGCCATTTCATCGGCGTCGAACCGGCACAGCCAGGCGAAGGTGCCGTTCCAGATCAGCGAGGTGCCGGCCGCCGGCGGCGTGGTGAAGTTGACGCTGCCGTTCGCGCCGACCGAGAAATCCGTCACCGTCACGGCTGCGCCGTTGGTGGGGATGTAGGATGTGGCCACGGCGCCCTGCTCGAACTGCGCGCCCCAGAGATAGAGACCGGACACGCCGTCATCGGTCTGTGTCGCGTAGATGTCCGTCGCCGTGGCCGAGATGCGCCAGACCAGCGTGGCACTGCTTATGCCGGACGCGAACGTGCTGACGACGGAGCAGCGGAACCATCCATTCGTGCCAGGTGTCATGGACGCAGTCAGACCGATGCCGGAGATCGTCGATCCGGCACGGGCAGCAGCGATTGTGGCGACCGTCGAGCCGGACCCGTTGACGATGCTGACGGTGCCGAGCACCAGGTCGAACACAACGCCCGCGTATCCGCCGGTGCCTGCTGTTTCGGTCGCGTAGAGGAACACCAGATATCGCTTCGAGCCGGTCGCCAGCGCTTTGGCCCAGATCGTGCGGGCGTAAGGCACACCCGGCGTGACGGCGCCCGATGGTCCAGTCACGAACTGATCGCCAGTGCCGGATGACGCCTCGGTGAATTTTGTGGCGCCGGTGGATCCATCCGGCGCGGTGATGGCGGCGCTGGAGAGCGGGCCCGATGCGCTCCATGAACCGGCCTGCGGCAGGCTATAAGTCAGCAGATTGGTGCGCCCGTTGGCCGAGATTGGCACCAGGCCCTGCCAATCCGACTTCAGAACATTGACGGCGATCGGCGCGAACACCGGTTCGGCGAACCCGCCCAGGGAGCGCACGAGCTGGAAAGCGGTGGTGCTGCCATCGCCCACGCCGAAGCTGGCCTGCGTCACGACGCTGTCGGCCGGATCGGTGTAGGCGAACACGCGCGCGCTGCCGCGCATCTGGTTGAACAGCCCCAGCACCGCCTGCCATTCCGCGGCCGAGGCATCGGAGCGCAACACGTCGAACGTGAGTTCGTAGCGCCAGGTCGGATACGTCCAGAGCTCCTGGCGAGTTTCCTGGCCGCTGATGCTGGGCTGCTTGAGAGTGGACCAGATCGGCGTGCGCTTGCGCGGCCAGCCCACCACCGACAGCGCGGGGAAGGTGCCGATCGTCATGAGGAGCGCAGGCTCGGGTTGAGGCTGAGATGCTGCTGCATCGCCTTGGCGAGCTGCGGCATGACAGATTTGAGGGCGCCCATCATGCCGGGCCCGTCCATCGCGCTGGCATGGATGTTGATGGTCGGGCCGCCGCCGCCGAGCGAGGCCCCGTTGCGCATAGCGTCCGCCTGGAAGGCCGGCACGATCATCTCGCCGGCATGCACCTGCGCGATCATGTTGGACGGCAAGTTCCACGCGCCGACGTCGAACGAAGGCAACTGGCCGCCGAACGCCGTCACGGCCGCGTAGGCGACGCCCGCAGCCGCTGGCGCGAGGACGGGACCGATGACGGGGATTTCCGCGACAGCCGCATAGGCGCCGGCCGCAGCCTTGGCTGCATCCCCGGCGATGCTCGCCGAGTTGGCGGCCCGTTCGGCGACCGCGCCTTCCTTGGCCGCGACAGTCTGCGCCAGCACACGCGCTTCGCTGCCCGCGACGGTCGCGGCCGTCTTCGATGTTTCCATGCCCAGCCACTGCGAAATCATGGCAGCTATAGCGCCACCCAGGCCGTCGCCTTTCTCCACTGCGGCGCGTGCTGCGTCCCCGGCCCTGGTCGTTGTTGTCTTTGCCAGCTCCATCGCGGCCCATTTGCTGACCACCGATGTCGCGAGCTGCACCACGGATTGCAGGACCGAGCTCGCCATCTGCTGCTCGGCCTTCGCCACGGTCGTGCTGCCAGTTGCGAGGCTGCTCACCATTCGCTCACCAGACGATGCGATGCCGTCGAACGCGCGGGCGTAGGTTTGGGCGCTCCTGGCCGCGTCCCGCTGCTGCTGCTCGGCGATCCGAAGGTCGATCGTGCCGATCTTGTTCTGGAAGGTCTGATAGAGCAGCTCCCGCTGATCCATCGCCTTCTTGTATTCCGCCGTCCCCTTGGTGAGCGTGGCGATGAACGTGTCGAGCCGGCCGAGCTCGATCTGGCTTTCCTGCTCGGTGGCGGTCCGCGTCGCCTGCAGCTCGTCCGCCTTGCCGCGCAGCCCGGCCACGGCCTCGGCATTCAGGCGCTGGATGGTGCCCTGGAGCTGCTTGTCACCGAGCTTGTTCTGCTCATCGATCGCCTTCAGCTGCTCGGCCAGCATCTTCAGGCTGTGCTCGCGCTGATAGGTCTCCTCGGCCTTCAGCTCCCGCTGATATTCTGCGCTCATCACGCCATAGGCTGTGCGCAGCACCTCAAGCTTCTGCTGCTCGAGCTCGCTCCACTTCGTGAAATCATCCTTGTTGGCCGCCTGCATGGCGGACAGTTCGGCGATCTGCTCCTGCGTGGATTTGTGCGCGCTGCGCACGCCGGCCCGGTCCGCTGCCTCCTTGTCGCGCAGCCTCGCCTCGTTGAGCTGCATCTCAGCCTGCGTCAGGCGCTTCTTCGCTTGGAACTTCTGCTCATCGGTCAACTGGTCGCCGGCGAGCACCTTGCCCCAGTACTGCACCTCGTTGGCCAGTTTCCCCTCGGTCGCGGCCTTCGATGTCTTGGCGGACTGCACGATCAAATTGTTCTGTTCTGCCAGCGCCTCTTCCTGCCTCTGAAGCCAACTGGTATCGCCGCGTTCACGCATCGAGGCGCGGTTCGCCTCCGCCACATGCAGAGCGTTCTCAACGTCCTTCCTCGCCGCAGCGTCTACGGTCTGCGCTAGGCGCGCCCGCAACGCATCTATGGTCTTGTCGAGCTCGATCTCCTCTACCTTGTGGGCGTTGAGCTTGGCCTGCTGCTCATCCAGCTGCGCGTCCTGCGGCGAGCGCGCAGGCTCGGTCAGCTTCAGCTTCTGCTGCGTCCCTGGGTTGAGGATGGCCGCCAGCATCGGCGCATCGTTCATGATCTGCGCGCTTTGCCGGGCCTCGCGATTGGCGGCAGAGACTGCGTTATATTGGTCGACGTAGCGGTCTTTCAGCCGCTCGATGAGAAGCCCCTGTGCGCCGGCGAGATCGTTCGTGCGGGCGAAGCCTTCGATCGCTTCGCGCTGCTGTGCGTTTCCGAAGAGATCGTTCTCCTCGAAGATGCGCTTGATCCCATTAACGCTGCTTGAGGCCTTGGCGAAGCTGGCGGCGAATTTCTCGATGGGCTCCCCGTCTGTCGCGGCATGGAGCGCCGGAACCAGTTCCGCCAGCTTGACCCGGGTGTCTTCGACCGTGTTCGGTATACGCATGAACTCGGCTGCGATGCCGCGCGCAGCAGAGCTTCCGATATCGCCCGTGGTGCGCAGCCGGTCTGTCAGCGCTTTCGCCGCAATCGTCGTGGCCTCAGGATCGCGGCCCATCAACACCATCTGGTTGTTGAGCGCGCGCGCCTCTTCAGCCGCATGATGCAGGTATTCGGCGAAGTGATAGACCGCCATACCCAACCCGAACACGCTGGCCGCGGCGATGCCGGCATAGGCGGACACGTTGCTGAGCAGTTCGCCCATCACAAGCAGCGAGCCGGCGAACCGGCTGGTGTTGCCCATCATCATCTCGTGCCCCAGCACGATCAGCTCGCGGGTCACGCCATGCGAGGACGCGCCCAGGCCGTTCGCGGCATGCGCAGCCTCCTCGTTCGCGGCCTTCAGCGCCTTCACCTCGTTGGTCTGATCGCCCAGCGCCTGGCGGAACACGTCCGCGGCTTCCGCGGCTGAGCGGCTTTCGCGGGATACGCCGGTGGTGGCGTCGATCAGCGCGCGCAGATCCTGTGTGGCTCTCGAGGTTGCGGCCGAGGTGGTGCCCATCACGGCGGACCATGCCTGCGTCGCCTGCGCCACCGCGTTCGTGGCGGCGGAGTTGGCATTCAGCGCGGCGGTGCTGGCGGCAAGGTTCGTGGTGGTGGTCGCGACCTGGCCGGACAGACCGCCGAGTGCCTGCTGTGCGCGGCGGCACGCGGCCTCGAAATCCGCCGTGCTGCCGCCAAACCCGATCGTGACCTGCGTGTCGCTCACAACATCCCCTTACCGGATCGTGCCGGGCTGGCCGGGCGCCACGCCGAACATTCCCATCAGCTCCGCAATCGCCGCGTCCTGGTTCGCCGTGGCCTTGGGCTTGGGCTTGATCCCCAGATATCCGGCCACCATCAGCGACACCGGCGGGTGATCGGCCCAGTGGCGCCACATCGCCGCGTATTCCCGCAGTCCCATCTCACGCTCCACAACGCCCCAGCTGCCGCAGCCGAAGGCGACCAGCTCGGCGATCAGATCGTCGATGCGCTCGGCGGTGAGCTGGTCGCCAGTGCTTCCCCCGTCCGCTGCACCAGGCCCGCGAAGCTCAGGATGTCGCCGAAGCGGAACGCCAAGGTGCCGGCCTCGATCCAGGTCATCGTGGCTTCGAGATCGTCCGACGTGCGGCCGAGGATCGGCGCCAGGATGCCGATCATCATGCCGCGCATCTCGACCTCGCTGCCGACGGTCTGCATCTGCTCCAGCAAGGGCGCGATCTTACGCACTACCGCAAAGCTCACCGGCTTCAGCTCGACGGCCTCGCCGCCGATCAGGATGATGGGAGCGGTCATGGCCTTACTCCGACAGCGTGAGGGTGCCGACGTTGCCGAGGATGTCGGCGCAGGCCTCGAAGTCCAGCTCCGGGATCGTCCAGTCGTCCTGCTTCGTGGCGAAGTTGAGCTTGCTGGTGGCGCAGCTGTTCAACGTCAGCGTCAGAACCTTGCCCTGGAAGCTGGTGCTGAACACGTTCTTGAACGTGGGGATCACGCCCATCGTCACCTGGCTGATCGTGATCGTCTGGCCGGTGGTGGCGGTGTACGTGTAGCTCAGCTGCACTGCGGCCGAGGCATCCGCCGCCGCGAAGGTGTAGACGCCGGCGGCGCTCACCGAATACTGCCCGACCGTCGGTGCCGTGGTCACCTTGGCGAACGGCAGGCCGGTCGCGGCATAGAACACGCCCAGATCGTCTTTGAACGTGGCGGCGTTGGCCGCCGTGACGGTGTAGGCGACGGACGCCGGCACCGTCCCGGCCTCGCCGATCGCCGTCAGCACCTGGCCCGTCGCCATGGTCTGGCCGAAGAACAGATAGTTGAACAAGCGGCCGTTGATGCGCGCGAGCTTGGCCTTGCCCATGATCTTCGTCTTGCCGCGCGCGAACGCCACGGCGAACTGGCTCTGGCCATAGAGCGACTTCAGGTCCCCGCTGAAATCCACAGAGATGTCCTGCAGGATGCCCATCGGCACCGGCGTGGAGTTGGCGACGTCCGTGCGGACGCCGAAGGAAAAGCCGGACCCGAAGCTCAGCTGCATGACATGGTCTCCTCAAGGGCCTGGCGCAGGGCGGGCAACGCCGCCACCAGGTGGTTGTAGGCATCGGTGGCCCGCGTGACGGGGGAGCTGGCGATGTGCCCGTCGAGCCAGCGGGACACGACGCCCCGTCAGTCGCCAACATCTGCCGCGACACCGGCTACCACCTCTGCCTGTTCTCCGTAACGGCCAAGTCGGCC
>CAIQGU010000359.1 GCA_903871435.1 uncultured Burkholderiales bacterium
CGCAAGCGACAGCTGGCACCGACAGTGCGGAGCGCGCCGCTCAGGATGGCGCGGCGGCAAGCACCGTCGGCGATGAAGAGAAGCGCGGCCGCCGGCGTCGCCGGCGCCGTGGCCGCGGAACAGGCGAGCGCGGCGAGAACGGCGCGACGGCTGTCGCGGGCGCTGATGGCACAAATAGCGTTGATGGCGCCGACGGCGATGACATGGAAGGCGATGCCGAAACCGGCAATGGCCACGACTTGCATGCCGGGGATCACGCCGAACCGACGGCTGCGTCCTCGGAAGCACCGCTGGTTGCCGACCAGGGCGCAGTGACAAGCGCTGCGACAAGCGCTGCGCCTGCCCCGGTGACGGCCGTCAGCGAACATGCAGCGTCCGCTACGCCTCATGCAGAGTTAGCGCCTGCCGTACCACCGGCGATGGCCGAGCTGCCCGCTGAACTGCCAGGCGAGCAGCATGTTGACCCTGCCGCGGCGCCGTCTGCCGTACCTGCCCCGGAAGCAACACGAGCCGCTCCCGGCTTTGCCTATTCTTCCGGCCCGGCGCCCATAGCGCCGCACGCAGGCGCAGAGCACGAGGCGTTCCCCACCATCGTGCCGCAGGCGCCGATGAACATTGCCGCCCTGACACCGGCACTCGAGGCCGCCGGCATTGAGCTCGCCCAAACGGACCCGGAGAAACTTGCTGCCGTGCAGGCCCGCATCGCCAGCGAGGCAGCGGAGCGCCGCGTGGGACGCGAGCGTCCAAAGCGTCCGCCCGCCGAGGAAACGCCGCTCGTCCAGGTGCAGACGAGAAACTGAGCGGCAGCCAAACGGAACCTGAGCCGCGAACGGGCGGCTTGCGCTGCAAGGGACACTACGCTTGCAGCAGCGCAGTTGGATATACCAACGTCGCACGGCCCCATGGGCCCTGCGACGTTTTTTTGCGTATAACCCCAGCCATCGGATCAAATGCTCTTTCGATTGGAGTGGCAATTTCCACACGCATCGCTACCCGGCAAGCGGGATCGTCCCAAGCGCGGTATTTCTGGCGCGTCCGTGGTCACGGGTTCATGGGTTTCGCGTCAGGGTTGGCTGCGCTGCTGCCCGCCGCGCATGCGGCGGATCCCCCGCCCGCGCCGCCGGCAACGCCACTGGAGGCCATCGTCGTCACGGCCCCCAAGTTGTCGGTGGAAACGCTCATTGACCGCAAGGTCTACAACGTCAAGGCCGATCTGCAATCGAGTTTCGGCACCCTGGGTGACGTGCTCAATGCGATTCCGGCCGTCGACGTCGACCCTGACGGCATTGTCTCGCTGCGCGGTGACAGCAATGTCCTGATACTGGTGGACGGCAAGCCGTCGCCGCAGTTTTCCGGACCAGCGGCCGGCGAGAACATCCGGTCGCTATCGGCCATGGACATCGAGCGTATCGAGGTCATGACGACGCCGCCCGCGCAGTTCAAGGCCGACGGCGCAGCCGGCGTGATCAACATCATCACGCGCAAGTCACGGCCCAAGGGCCTGGCAGGCTCTGCCCAGGCCAGCGTGGGAAGCCACGGCAGGTTCAACGTCGGAACGAATACCAGTTATGTTTCCGGCCCATTGACGGTCAACCTCACCGCCGGATTCCGGCACGACTACCGGTCGCGCGTGCTGGAATCATCCGTGCTTGCCCCGAACCTCGCCACCGCCACCGTCCAGAGCAGCCGGAGCGAACTGGACGAAAGCATCCACCGCGGCGTGCCCTCGGCAACGCTGTCGACGCAATATGCCCTGGATGAGCGGCAGACGCTCAGCGCCTCGGTCGACTGGTCGGAGCGTGGCGGCCTGCGGGCCTACACCCAACGCAATGACAGCATCACGCTGCCCGGCGCGGTCGGCACCAGCACGCAGCGTCTGAGCCGGGGCCACGACCCGGAATTCAACCACGATGAAAAGCTGGGGTACACCCGGCAACTGGGTACCGAGGGTGAAAAAATCGACGTCACTGTGCATCGGTCGACCTCGCAACAGCGCGAGCACTACGCGTACCTGGACACATCGTTCCTGCCTCCAGGCCCCACGGCCTCGAGCAATCTGAGCCTGCTGGACGACGAGGGCACTACCGACGTCGCGGTGGACTATGCCTTGCCCCTGGCAAATTCCCGGACGCTGAAGCTGGGATATGCGTACGAACAGGACGACGTGCGGTTTGGCAGTTACGGCGCGAACCTCGACCCGCTGGCCGGATCTGCCATCGTCGACCCCACGCTTACCCATGATTTTGCGTACCGCCAGCGCATCGAGGCGGGCTATGCGAGCTTCCAGGCGGGTGTCGGGCCGTGGAACCTCCAGGCCGGGCTGCGTGCGGAATTGACGACCACGCATTCCCAGCAGCTGACACAAGGTCTGGACAATAGCGGCAGCTACTCGGGCCTGTACCCCAGCGTGCATGTGGAGCGCAGCCTGTCGGATGTGTCGACGCTTTCGATGGCTGCCGGCAGAAGGGTGAGCCGGCCCGACCCCGGCAACCTCGATCCCTATGTGGACCACGAATACACACCCAACCTGCGCGCGGGCAACCCGGGGCTGGCGCCGCAGAACACCCAGTCGTACGAATTGGGCTACAGCTACGAGAAGGATAGCGTGCGCTACCAGGTCAATGGCTATTACCGGCAGAACCGCAACAGCGCGACCGACGTGACCCAGTACCTGGGCAATGGACTATCGCTCACCACCAAGACCAATCTTCCGCGCAACGATGCCGAAGGCGTGGAAATCAGCGCGGGCGGCAAGCTCGTGAGCAAACTCTCCTACAACCTCAGCAGCAACCTGTTCCACAGCCAGATCGACGCAGCGGCATTCGGAACCGCAGGCCTGCGGTCCACGAACGGGGTCAATGCGAAACTGAAGCTCGATTTTCGTCCTACCGATGCCGATACCGCACAGCTGGTCGTCACGCGCACCGCCCGGCGCTTGACGCCGCAGGGCTACGTCAGCGCCATCGATCTCGTGAACCTCGGCTACAAGCACCAGTTACAGCGCAATCTGAACGTCGTGGCGACACTCACCGACATCTTCAACGGGCAGCGCAATGAACGAACAGAGTCGACGCCGACTTTTACCGGCAGCTACCTGCGGGCGGTACAGGGCAGGGTCATCTACGTGGGCGTCGTATATTCCTTCGGCGCGGGCGGCAGCGGCAAGGACGCAAAGCTCGAATACGAACACGGTGAATGAGGGTGCGGGCGCGACAGAATATGCCGTCAAGCTCACCGGGATTTCCTGCAGGGGCCGTGGGGGACACACGTGATCGACGCGCACGCCCTGCCGGTGCTCGCAGTGCCTTTGATGCCGGCTTGCGCCCTGCGCCAGCGGGGGCGCAAGCCAGATGCCCGCGCTGTTGACCTCAGGCGGTAGCAGGCAGGTCAAACACCAGCACCTCGGCGCCCTTGCCCGCGTCCAGTTGCAGCTCCGTGGCATCCGTGGCCTGGAGCGCATCACCGGCCTCCAGCGCATGGCCATTGACGGTCAAGGCGCCACG
>CAIQGU010000360.1 GCA_903871435.1 uncultured Burkholderiales bacterium
ACCCGCGCACCACGGCGCGCGTGTGATACGCCACATCGGCCACTGTCACCGGCAGTGTGGAGTCGTGGCCCTGGATCACCATGCCCAGCGAGTCGCCGATCAGCAGCGTGTCCACCTCGGCCGCGTCCAGCACGGCCGCGAAGCTGGCGTCATAGCAGGTAAGCATGGTGAGCTTGCGCTCGCCGGCAATGCGGCGCATATCGTGCAGGGTCTGGCGCATGTTCCTTCTCCTTGCGTTGTGCGTGCCGCTGGGTGGCCCACGCCGACTACTTGCCGATGCAGAAACGGCCGAAGATCTGCCCCAGTAGGTCATCCGACGATACCGTGCCGGTGATATCTCCCAGCGCCGCGGCGGCCAGCCGCAGTTCCTCGGCGAACAGTTCCAGCCGCGCCGCCCCCGCGGCTGCATGCGAACGCGCATTGTCCAGGTTGCTGGCGGCGCGATCCAGCGCCTGCAGGTGACGCTCACGCGCCAGAAAAACGCCTTCGCCGCCGGTCTCGCCGAGCCAACCCGACGCGGCCAGCAATTGGGTCCGCAGTACCGCGATGCCATCGCCGCGGGCAGCGGACAGATATACCACCCCGTCGCGCAGGCCCGCAGGCGCGCCGCTGATATCGATTTTATTGTGGACCCGCAGGCGGTGTCCCGCGCCTGCGGCGTCTGGCAGGCAGCCGGGCGTCGTCGCCACACCCCTTGCGGCTGCATCGTCCACGAGTTCCACGACGATATCCGCGCTTGCGGCCGCCGCGCGCGCGCGCTCGATGCCGATCCTTTCGACCGGATCGTGCGTTTCACGCAGGCCCGCCGTGTCGATCAGGGTGAAGGCCACGCCATCGATCTCGATGGTGCGCTCCAGCCGGTCGCGCGTGGTTCCCGCATGTTCCGTGACGATGGCCACGTCCTCGCCGGCCAGGGCGTTGAGCAGGCTCGACTTGCCCACGTTGGGCTCGCCCACCAAGGCGACCTGCAGGCCGTTGCGCAGCAGCGCGCCCTGGCGCGCGCGCTGGCGCAAAGCCTGGAGCGCCGCTATGGCGCGGTCGAGGCGAGCGCCGGCATCGGCCGCCCGCAGGAAATCGATTTCCTCCTCGGGAAAGTCGAGCGTGGCTTCGGTGAGGGCGCGCAGTTCCGTGAGCGATGCTGCCAGCGCGTGGGCGGCGCGCGAGAACTCGCCTTGCAGCGAACGTACGGCGCCCCGCGCTGCCGCCGCTGTACCGGCGTCGATCAGGTCGGCAACCGCTTCGGCCTGCGCCAGGTCGAGGCGGTCGTTGAGGAAGGCGCGCCGCGTGAACTCGCCGGGCTCGGCGAGGCGTGCGCCCACCGCCGTGCCGACGGCGATGCAGCGCGCCAGCAGGACACGAAGTACAACCGGGCCGCCATGGCCGTGGAGCTCCAGCACCGTCTCCCCCGTGTACGAATGCGGTGCCGGGAAGAGCAGCGCCAGGCCTTCGTCGATGGCCTGTCCGTCTGCGTCGAGAAAGGCCGTATACAGGGCGCGCCGCGGTTGGAGGCGGGCAGCCGCCGCTTCCCCCAGCACGCCCGACACGATGGCTTGCAGCGACCGTCCCGATACGCGCACGACGCCTACCCCCCCGCGCCCGGGGGCGGTGGCGATGGCAACGATGGTGTCCACGTCCGTGTTCATCGCGCGGACTGTACCGCGGCGAAGGAACTACCGCTTTTCGACTATCAGGGCGCCCTCGCAAAGTTTATGACCTCTTAATGAAAGGCTTTGGACGGCCGTTCTTGTCTCTTTGCCGTTCGGATTGCGGGAACGCCCCGCCGTGGTGCCGAGGCAGCCCGCATGACTTAATAGCGCGCGCCATCTCCATAAATGGGGCCTGGCGCGCATTTCCCGTGCATAATCCGCGCCCGAGAGACTGGGGACAATAACGGATTTGTCGTTGCCGATTGGTCTCTTGGAGGGGGGTACGGCGTTGCTCATAAAACGGCGCGTGGCGGGGGTGTCTTCGAAGACCTCTGTCAACGCGCGGGAGCGATGCCGCGTTATCGGTTCAGGGCGAGATTGCCAGAAGCCACATCCGGCGGCAGAACGCTCTGCACTATCAACTAACTTTTG
>CAIQGU010000361.1 GCA_903871435.1 uncultured Burkholderiales bacterium
AGGGCCAGCAAGCCAATGTCTTTGCCGCTTACGGTGATGCTGTTGGCGATGCCGCGGCGGCCCGCTATGACCGGCGCGCGGAGCGCCTGCACATGGTCTTCAAGGTGGAGACCCACAACCACCCGACGGCAATTGCGCCGTATCCCGGGGCTGCCACTGGCGCCGGCGGCGAGATCCGCGATGAAGGCGCCACGGGCCGCGGTGCGCGGCCCAAGGCCGGCTTGTGCGGCTTCAGTGTTTCCCACCTGCGACTGCCGGATGCGCCGCGCGCTTGGGAGGCCGACCGGGATGTCACGGCCGTCGGTGCGTCGCCGGCGTCCCCGGCCCATTATGGCTTTCCCGGCCGCATCGCCGATGCGCTCGCCATCATGATTGAAGGGCCCCTGGGCGCGGCCGCCTTCAACAACGAGTTCGGCCGTCCCAATCTCGCGGGATATTTTCGCTCCTACCAACAGAATGTCGGGGGCACGCGGCTGGGCTATCACAAGCCCATCATGCTGGCGGGGGGCGTAGGCAATGTGCGCGACGACCAGGTGCACAAGGGCGCGCTGCCGGTGGGCACCCTGCTCGTGCACCTGGGTGGACCCGGCATGCGCATCGGCCTGGGGGGTGGCGCGGCATCCAGCCTGGGTGCGGGCGCCAATACGGAGCAGCTGGATTTCGATTCGGTACAGCGCGGCAACGCGGAGATCCAGCGCCGTGCGCAGGAAGTGATCGATGTCTGTGCGCGCCTGGGTGAAGCCAACCCGGTTCTGTCCATCCACGACGTGGGCGCTGGCGGACTCTCCAACGCTTTCCCCGAGCTTGCCGAAGGCGCGGGGCGGGGTGCGCATATTGGTCTGGACCGCATACCGGTGGAGGACCGCTCGCTGACGGCTCTCGAGATCTGGTGCAACGAATCGCAGGAACGCTATGCGCTGGCGGTGGATCCGCAGCGCTGGTCCCGTCTTGAAAGCATCTGCGCGCGTGAACGCTGTCCGGTAGCGGTGATCGGCCGCATCACGGACGATGGCCTGCTGCGCGTGGATGCTGCGGTTCCCGGCAGCGGCGCGGTCGACATGCCCATGAATGTTTTGTTCGGCAAGCCGCCGCGCATGCACCGTGATGTCGTACGCCGGCCCCGATCCCTGCCGCCCTTCGATGCCACCGAGGTAGATATCGCGGCTGCCGCGCTCGACGTATTGCGGCACCCGGCGGTGGCAAGCAAGTCCTTCCTGATCACCATAGGCGACCGCACGGTCGGTGGCATGACGTGCCGTGACCAGATGGTCGGGCCCTGGCAGGTGCCGGTGGCCGATTGCGCGGTGACACTGCTCGACTACGATGGTTGCGCCGGCGAGGCGTTTGCCGTGGGCGAGCGTGCCCCGGTAGCTGTCATCGATGCGGCCGCGGCCTCGCGGCTGGCCATTGCCGAGTCGCTGCTCAACCTGGCGGCTGCCGATGTCACGTGGTCGCACGTGAAGCTGTCGGCCAACTGGATGGCCGCCTGCGGTGTGGCCGGCGAGGACGCGGCACTGTACGGTGCCGTCGAGGCCGCCAGCCGGCTCTGCGTCGAGCTGGGCGTGGCCATTCCGGTTGGCAAGGACTCCCTGTCGATGCGCACCCGGTGGCGCGACGGTGACGCCGATAAACAGGTCAGCGCACCCGTGTCTCTGGTCGCAAGCGCCGCTGGCGCGGTGGGTGATGTACGCCGCAGCCTCACGCCGCAACTGCGGACGGACCAGGGTGGCACGGAACTTATCCTTATCGATCTGTCCGCGGGCCGCCAGCGCCTGGGCGGGTCGATACTCGCCGAGGTCTGCGGCCAGATAGGCAATGCCGCACCCGACGTCGACGATCCGGCGGCACTGGCGCGGACGCTGCGGGCAGTGCGCGATCTGGCGGCAAAGGACCTGCTGCTGGCCTATCACGACCGTTCCGACGGCGGCCTGTGGGCCGCGGCTTGCGAAATGGCCTTTGCCGGCCGCTGTGGCCTGTGGCTCAACATCGACATACTTGCCGTGGATGCCCAGGCTGCCGATACCGGCGACTTCAAGATCCGTCCGGAGCAGGGTGCCGTGCGCCGCCACGACATGGCCGTGCGCGCCCTGTTCAACGAGGAGCCGGGGTGCCTGCTGCAGATCCGCCGGGCTGACCGCGCAGCCGTGATGGCCTTGCTGCGCGACGCGGGACTGGGCGCGATGAGCCACATCGTGGGCACGGTGGTGACGGAGCCTGCGGGCGCGCCGGTTATCGAGGTACGCCACGATGGCCAGGTCATCGTGGCGCACCCTCTCGCCGACCTGCTGCGGGCCTGGAACGAAGTCTCCTGGTCCATCGCGCGGCTGCGCGACAACCCCCACTGCGCCGACGCCGAGTACCGCCGCGATCCTGGCGAGCCCGAGCCGGTGCTGTCGCTCTCCGTGCCCTTCGATGCGCGCGAGGACATCGCGGCGCCCTGGATTGCCACCGGCATGCGGCCGCGCATTGCCGTATTGCGCGAGCAAGGGGTGAACAGCCAGTACGAAATGGCATCGGCGTTCGACCGCGCGGGTTTTACCGCCGTCGATGTGCACATGACCGACCTCATGGAGGGCCGCTACACGCTGCAGGCTTTCCAGGGGCTGGCAGCCGGCGGCGGATTCTCCTATGGCGATGTACTGGGCGGCGGGGGAGGCTGGGCCAAGACCATCCTCTTCAATCCCGGACTGGCGGAGCAGTTCGCGGCGTTCTTTGCCCGCCGCGACACCTTCGCGCTGGGCGTTTGCAACGGCTGCCAGATGATGAGCCAGTTGCGCGGCATGATTCCCGGAGCGGCGCATTGGCCGCAGTTTGCGCGCAACGCATCGGAGCAATTCGAGGCACGGGTCGTGATGGTCGAGGTGCCCGCGTCACCCTCCATTTTCCTGGCTGACATGGCCGGCAGCCGCCTACCCGTGGCCAATGCGCACGGTGAAGGCCGCGCCGTATTCGCGGCCGGCCAGTCGGCTGGCAGTGCCCGCGTGGCACTGCGCTACATCGATGCGACCGGACAAGCCACGCAACGCTATCCGGAGAACCCCAATGGCTCGCCCGGTGGCATCTGCGGCTTGACCACCCCCGATGGCCGCTTCACCATCGTCATGCCGCACCCGGAGCGCGTCCGCCGCACATTGCAAATGTCGTGGCAGCCACCCGGCCTGGGCGAGGACTCGCCCTGGATGCGCATGTTTCGCAATGCCCGTCGCTGGGTGGCCTGATGACCGCACGCATTATTCCCATCACCGACTCGCGCGGCGCGCGGCCCTCCCGCACCGTACAGGCGCCTGCGGCTGCCGATGCGGGCGCCGGCCTGCTCGACCGCCTGCAGCGGCCCTTGCTGGACCTGCGCATATCCGTGACCGACCGCTGCAATTTCCGCTGCGTCTATTGCATGCCGCGCGAGACCTTCGATCAGGATTACCCGTATGTGCCGCACGCCGAACTCCTGAGCTTTGAGGAGATCACGCGCCTGGCGCGCATCTTCGTGCGCCGCGGCACCCGCAAGATCCGCCTCACGGGGGGCGAGCCCCTGCTGCGCCGCGACCTCGAGTCGCTGGTGCACATGCTGGCCGGCTTGCGCGCCGAACTCGGCGCGCCGCTGGACCTCGCCTTGACGACCAACGGTTCGCTCCTCAAGCGCAAGGCCGGCGCGCTGGCCGAGGCCGGCCTGAATCGCGTAACCGTCTCGCTCGATGCGCTCGATGACACCATTTTCCGCAGCATGAGCGACGTCGATTTTCCCGTTGCGCAGGTCCTGGAGGGCATCGAGGCCGCCCGCGCGGCGGGACTGGGGCCCGTCAAGGTGAACATGGTGGTCAAGCGCGGTCTCAACGATGGGCAGGTGCTGCCCATGGCGCGCTACCTGCGCGAACGCGGCCACGTGCTGCGATTCATCGAATACATGGATGTGGGTAACTCCAATGGCTGGCGGCTGGACGATGTGCTCACGTCCGACCGCATCCTGGAGCAGATCGACGCCGAGATGCCGCTGGAACCGGTCGCGACGGACGAGGCCGGCACGGTGGCCCAGCGCTGGCGCTACCGCGACGGCAGCGGTGAGATCGGCACGATTTCCAGCATCAGCCGCGCGTTTTGCGGCGACTGCACGCGAGCGCGGCTGTCCACCGAAGGCTCGCTCTACCTGTGCCTGTTCGGTGACCAGGGGCACGACCTGCGGGGCTTGCTGCGCGCGGGCGCCACCGATCCGCAGATGGCCGCTGCCATCGGCCAGATCTGGAGCGAGCGCGCCGATCGCTACTCGGAACTGCGCAGCGCCGCGACGGCGATGCCGGCACGGCGCATCGAAATGTCCTACATCGGCGGCTAGGCCCACGCACATCATGGCGACGGACCGCGTGCCGGTTGCGGGCGTAATACTGGCGGGCGGCCGCGGCCGCCGCATGGGTGGCCAGGACAAAGGATGGGTGCACTGGCGGGGCCGGCCCCTCGTCGAGCACGTACTGGAGCGCTTGCAGCCGCAGGTGAGCACGGTGATCCTCAGCGCCAATCGCAACGTGGAACGTTATCGCGGCCTGGGTTTCCCGGTTGTCGAGGACGATCACGCCCGTCACGGCAGCTTCGCCGGGCCGCTCGCGGGCATGCTCGCGGGTCTCGAGCAGGCCGAGACTGCCTGGGTCGCGTTCGTGCCCTGCGATGCACCCTGCCTGCCGCAAGACCTGGTCGCGCGCCTCTTGGCCGTAGCCAGTTCCGGACCCGCGGTCGCACCGGTACTGGTAGTCAGTGCCGGTCGCCGTCAGCCGGTTTTTTGCCTGCTGCCCCGCGCGCTCGCGCCGCGGCTGGCCACGGCGCTTTCCGCCGGCGAGCGGCGCCCCGCGGTGTTCCTCGAAAGCGTCGGGGCGCGCGAGGTCCTCTTCGACGATGAGGCCGGGTTCGCCAACATCAATGTCCTGGAGCACGAGGCGGGTCCGCTGTGCACGCGCGATGGATGAACTGAGCCTGCCGCAGGCGTTCGCCCAGCTCGCTGCCGGCCTGTCGGCGGTACGCGACGAAGAGCAGGTCACGCTCGCCGCGGCACACGG
>CAIQGU010000362.1 GCA_903871435.1 uncultured Burkholderiales bacterium
ACCCGCGGCATTGGCTGGGCACTGACCAACTTGGCCGCGACATGCTGACCCGTTGCCTTTACGGACTGCGGCTCAGCCTCTTTCTGTCACTGTCTGGCACGGTCATTGGGCTGTTTCTTGGCACAGCGCTTGGCGTGGCAGCGGCGATGGGCGGGCGCGTGGCGGACGCGTTGATCATGGGACTGGTGGATGTGAAGCTGGCACTGCCGTTCACCCTGGTGGCACTGGTGGTGATTGCCGTGGCCGGCAGCGGCATATCGGTGCTCGTGGTGGTACTTGGCATCGCCTACTGGGCGCATTTCGCGCGGCTGGTTCGCGCCGAGCTGATGGCGCTGCGCAGCCTGCCGTTCGTCGAAGCAGCGCGCGCCGTGGGCGCGTCCAGGACGCGGCTCGCGATGGTGCACATGCTGCCCAACATCGTCTCGCCCGTCGTGGTGATGACAACGCTGAACTTCTCCAACCTCATTCTGCTGGAATCCTCGCTGTCGTTCATCGGGCTCGGCGTCCAGCCGCCCACAGCGACGCTGGGTTCCATGGTGGGGCTGGGGCGGGACTATATGGCCTCCGCCCCTTGGATCGTTGCTGAACCCGCGCTGCTGATCTTCTCCGTTTCGCTCGCCGTCATGCTGCTGGGCGATTTCCTGTGCGACCGCTTCAACGTGCGGCTGCGCGACCGTTGACTGAACTCCAATAAGGAAGTGCCGCAATGATCAACCGCCGAGAACTTGGGTATGGCCTACTGGCCGGCATGGCCGCGCAGGTGCTGCCGGGCACAGCCATAGCCGCCGGGAAGGACGAGCTGCGCGTGGCAGTGCAGAACATGGCTCCGTGGCTCGACCCGGGGCGCGATTTTTCCAATGTCGGGTCACAGTTCTACTGGAATGCGTTCGATCCGCTGATCGGAAAGGACCACACACAGGCACAGAACGTTTGGAAACCGGGGCTTGCCACGTCCTGGCGGCAGACCTCGCCCACCGAGATCGAGCTGACCTTGCGCGAAGGCGTGAAGTTCCACGACGGTTCTCTGATGACCGTGGACGACGTCGTGTTTTCGCTCGACCGGCTGTTCCACGCCAGCTTCCCGCCTTATGTCATCCGGCAGCGCGACACCGTGCCCAACATGGCGAAAGTCGAGGCCATTGGTCCGAACGCGATCCGCGTCACAGCCAAGCGGGCAGAGCCGCTGTTCGAGACACTGCTGAACGTCCAGCAGTTGATGGTGGTGCCCAAGCAATACATCGAATCCCTGGGTGCCGGCGGCAAGACGGCTGACAATGCCGCCTTCGAGGCGTTCGCGCTGAAGCCGATCGGCACAGGACCCTATCGCATCGCCGCCTTCGTGCCCGGCCAACGCCTGGTGTATGAGCGGTTCGATGATTTCTGGGGCGAGAAGGCGCCGTTCCGTCGCGTGACGATCACGTTGATCCCGGAGCTTTCGGCGCGCATCACCGCGTTGGCCAACAACGAAGTCGACCTGATCACCAACCTGCCGCCCGACCAGATCGGCGTGGTGGCCGGCAATCCCGCGTTGCGTGTGGAAAGCATAGTCACGCCGCTGTTCCATGTGGTGATCTTCAACCCCAAGCACCCCAAGCTGCGCGATGCGCGCATCCGCCAGGCGCTCTCGCTGGCGGTGGACCGCGACACGCTCAACAAGGCGCTTTGGGACGGCAAGGCCGTGGTGCCCTCCACGCACACGATGCCGCAGTTCGGCCCGCTCTACATGCCGGAGCTCAAGACCTTCGGATATGATCCCGACCGTGCCCGCTCACTGCTGAAGGCCGCCGCGTATGACGGCTTCGCCGTGCGCTATGACACCGCGGCGGGCTACTACACCAACGGTCTCATCGCCGCCCAGGCCATCCAGGAGATGTGGGGCGCAGTGGGCGTGAAGACGCAGATCAACGTGCAGGACCAGTGGACCGGAAACGACCCCACGATGATGGCGCGCAACTGGTCGAACCCGATGTACTTTCCAGATCCAGCCGGCTGCTTCGGCATCATGTGGGGACCCACGGGAAACTCGGTGAGCGAAGGACGCTTCACTCCCACTGCGGACTACAACGCCACATGGGACCGCTTCCGGTACTCGACCGACGTGGTGGAGCGGCGCACCGCCTATTCCAGCCTGATGGGCGAGATTGCCGAGGACCCGCCGGTGCTGCCGCTCTACCAGCCGTATGAGTCGTTTGCGCGGCAAAGTGCCCTGCATTGGAAGCCACTGCCAGGGCACATCCCCTATGTGCTGGACTTCCGTGCCGGGCGCGTCTCGTTCGGCTGAACCGAAGGCCGGGAGGTGTGCCCTCCCGGCCGTTTGCCTTTCTCGTGTCCAACCCTGGGGGCCTTTCCATGCCGCGCATCGCCATCGTGACCGACATTCATCACGGCGCAGACCACCTGGCCAAGCGGGGCTCCGCGGCTCTGCCGTTGCTGGAGCAGTTCGTCCGTTTCGTCGCCGATACCAAGCCCGACCTGGTGCTGGACCTGGGGGACCGGATCAGTGATCGCGATCGCGACCACGACCTCGCCTTGATGCGGCAGGTGGCGGATGCATTCGCGCCGATCGCAGCACCGGTGCTGCACCTGTGCGGCAACCATGACCGCGATTTCCTGAGCGTGGACGACAATGAGCGCGTGATGGGCCAGGCTCTCGGCCATCAGTGCCTCGACATCGGCGGCTGGCGCGTTGTGGCCTGGCGGGCCGACAGCCGGATCCGGCGCCCCGGCGGGTTCCATCTGGACGAGGCCGACTTGGTATGGCTGGAGCATACCGTGCGAAGTGCCGACCGCCCGTTGCTGATCGCAAGCCATGTGCCGCTGTCCGGGCATGACCAGACGGGTAACTACTGGTTCGAGCGTAACCCAACCCGGTCGCGTTACCCCGACACGGCGCGGCTGCGCGCGGTGTTGGCACGGGCGCGGGTGCCGATGCTGTGCGTTGCGGGCCATGTGCACTGGAACACACTGACGATGGTGGATTCCATCCCGCACCTGACCCTGCAGTCGCTGGTTGAGCTGTCCAGCACTTCGCCGCAGCCGGCGGGCGCGTGGGGGCTGCTGGAGTTGGCCGATACCATTGATTGGCGTGTGCTGGGGCTGGACCCGTTCGCGGTGCGGCTAGACGCGACGGCGACCGCCCGTCGCCCGCTGCCCTGCCTGGCACCGTTCGAAGAACGCGTCCTTGCCACGGCGGGCTGACGCCGTGGCCGATC
>CAIQGU010000363.1 GCA_903871435.1 uncultured Burkholderiales bacterium
CGCCCGACCTCGCGCATTTCTCGGCGCAGGCATCGGCCGAGCTTTCCAATACCAGCCACGCGGGGGCGGTCAATTCTGCAGCGCATTTCATCATCAACGAACCCCTGAGCGACAAGCTGGGCGTGCGCATATCCGCGGGTCTTGAGCGACAAGCGGGCTTCATCGACGCAACGGGCGCCACGGTGTTCGATGCGAACCAGCAGCCGGTGCTGGCCAACCCCTCGAGCCCGCTCACCAGCGCGCAACTGCTGGCGCCGTTGTCCCACGTGGACGACTCGCACAGCTCGAACATCCGTATCGCCGCGCTCTGGAAGGCCGCGCCCGGCGTGGACGCCAATTTCGCGTACCAGCAGCAGGAGGACACGTCGAGCGGCTTTTCCCACGAAACCCAGGGGCTCAATTACCAGACCTCGGCGCTGGCGCCCCAGGAACCCGATCATCGCCAGGTCAACCTGGAGTCGGCCACCGTGTCTGCGGATGTGGGATTCGCAACCGTTACGTCCTCGACCTCCTACTCGACCAACAAGGACGACAACCGTTACGACGAGTCGCAGTTCATACTCAACTTCAACCTGCCCCTCTTCTACGGTGTCTACCCCAGGCCAACGTCCTTTTTCTTCAGCACGGCGCAGGACAACGCCTTGACGCAGGAATTCCGCCTGGCATCCAAGGCGGGTGGCAGTTGGGACTACACCGCCGGCGCCTTCTTCCAGCGCCAGACCCAGCACCTCTTCCAGCGCGAATCCGTGCCGGGGTTCGCGGCCTGGTCGGAACTGCCGGGCTCAGCCGCGGCGGCCAACGCCGTTCTGGGGTCGGCATACGCCAACTTCGGCGACTTCCTGCAGAACTACTACCAGGGAACGCGCCCCAGTGCGCTGTCGCCCACGGACACCAACTTCGGTTACCTGCGTCTCTCGCAGTTCAAGGACCGGGCACTCTTCGGTGAACTCACACGGCACGTGACCGAGCGCTGGCAGGTAACGGGCGGCGTTCGGGTCTTCTGGCAGGACTTTCACCAAAGTCTTTTTCAGTCGATTCCGTACGACGGTCCGTTCAATTCGACCTTGCCCGGACAAGCCGGAGCCAACGACACGCTGGGCCGCACGCTGGCCGATGAGAATCAGCCCTACCGTCACCACACGTTCAAGCTCAACAGCAGCTACGAACTCGACGCTAATACACGCGCCTATACCACGTACTCGGAAGGCTTCCGGCACGGCGGCGTCAACGCGATTCCGCAGGGCTCCTGCTTCTACTGCGAAAGCCCGACGCTGGCGACGTACGGACCCGATTCGGTCAAGAACTACGAGGTGGGTGCCAAGGGCACCCTGAACAACCGGCTGCGCTACAGCGCCGCCCTGTACCGGGTGAACTGGAAGGACATCCAGATTCAAACCTTTGGGCAAAGCGGCGACCCCGTCGTTGTCAATGGCGGCACCGCCCGCAGCCAGGGACTGGAGCTGGAGCTGGGTGCCCGCCTCGGCGACGGCTGGTCCGCCAATTTTGGCTATGGGTTTACCGATGCGCGGCTGACGCAGGACTTCGTCGTCATCGATAACGTCTCTGGCGCCGCCGTGCCGTCCACACCCCTGATCTCCGGCAAGAACGGTAACCGGCTGCCGTACGTTCCGCGCGAGACCCTGACGGCCGATGTGGGCTACGCAAAGTCGATCGGCAGCAACCTCGATCTGGACGCGCATTTGAGCGCAGCGTATCGCAGCGACGTGCTCACGCAGATCAACGGCAGTGTCCCGGGCTTTACGCACCTGGGCGGGTTCACGACGCTCAATGGGTCCATCGGCCTGGGGTTCGGCAGCTCCTGGCATTCGCGGCTGTTCGTCAACAATATCGGCAACATCCGGGGCATAACGTCGGCCGGCCAGTTGTTCCGTAACGACGCGGACCCGCGCTACAGCGTCGAATTCCCGTCACGGCCGCGGACCATCGGCATTGGCGTCGACTACACCTTCGAGTAGGCCCGGCAGCGGACCCGGGGGCGCCCCGGGCGCCGCCCTGGTCCGCACCGGGCAGCTTCTCCAGGCGGCACTGGCACACCGCACCGCGCGGCAGTACGACGCCGCGGCCGCATGTCTGGAGGCGGCCACGCAGGCAGCGCAGGGTGACGCCAATGCCTGCGCGCTGCTCGGCGACTTCTGCTCGCAACTGGAAATGTATGCGCAG
>CAIQGU010000364.1 GCA_903871435.1 uncultured Burkholderiales bacterium
AGGGTTGCGCTCAAGTTCCGCGCGCCTGCAGCCGGTCCTTCGCCAGCCAGCCCCGGGAGCAGTGCGGGTAACAGACCCGGCCCGACGCCACCACCGCTACCGGCATATTCCGCGGAAAGCGCCCTGCGGACATTTACTCTGGGTGGGTCAAGATCCGCGGACTGGGATTCGGCCGCAGAAAAACCGCCCGCGGCTTGAGCCGAATGTCCGGCCTGCGCTTGCGCCAGCGATTGCTCCAATGCCTGGATATGGTTGTCCATTTCGCGCTGCTGCTGCTCGAAGCTCCGCAGGCGGGTTTCCTGCGCCTCGTTGGACTGCGCCAGCGACGACTGCAGTTGCTGCGAAACCTGCTGCTGGAACGACTGGACGAATTTGTCGGACGGCGTTGCCGTGCCGAAGCTTGGGGTTTCGGGCGTTTCGGCAGCAGGAGCTTCGGCGGCAGCGGGATCTGCGCTGGCTGCTCGTGGGGACGATGCCGGCAACAGCGCCAGGCAGCCCAGCAAGCCGCCAACGCCCGTGAGGGTCAAGCAGACGGCGGCACGACGGGCTGACATGCGATGGAGCCAGGAAACCGCCGCGCTGAGGAGATTGTTTGGACTATTTGACATAGACGAGATACACATTGGTGCTGAGCCGGCTGGAGCGCAGTTCGAATTCGTCGGCAGCCAGCGCCCGCAGGGAACCCAGTTCCGGTATGCGGATAAGCAGGTTGCTTGGAACAATGGACAGCGGTTGGCTGGGATTGACCGTGCTGATCTGCGCCAGGATTCCCGTTTGCCGGCGGGACTTCCATACTTCCTGGGCAACGATGCGATAGGGCGACTGGTCAAATAGCACGCGGTCGCTGTGCAGGACCTGATAACCCGCCGGCGTATGGCCCAGCATCATCGCTTTGAGCAAGCCGAGTACACCCGGCTGCGAATGACCGCTCGTGGAATCCCCACGTACTGCCACGCTATTACGCACCGTGACTACCGGCGCGTAGGGCAGGGCGCTGCTTACCCGGGCCAGGTACAGCGTGCCCGTGCGTCTGCCACGCAGCGTGAGACGCTGTTCGATGTTGTTGCTGCGTGGCCGGATGATCAGGGTTCGCGGATCAAGGAGCGTGCAGGCAACGTCGGCTTCGCGTTCCCAGGAATCATCAAAGGGTTCGGGCATGACCAAACGCGTGTCCGAGCCCAGGTGTACGGGAACCGGCAGGTAGGTATTGCCGTCCCAGACCACTTCTGTCGCCAGTGCCGCCGGCGCAGGTATGCCGCAAAGGCCGGCAACGGAGGCCAGCAGCGGCAGCAAGTACCGCTTCCATACGGATGGCGGGTGCTTGCTTGCCTGAGAGATTGAAAAATGCATGCGTACTCCCGTTTTTTATTGCGCGGCAGGTGTGTTGCTGGCGGAAAGTGGTGATGTGTCTTTCACCTCGAAGCCATCGAGGAGGATGCCCGTGGGGTTACGACGCGATGGTGAGCCCAGGTGCAGCCGCAAGTGAATTTCCGAGTCGCGCGACTCCATGGGTATGCCACTGGCATAGACGACGCGCTCTCCTTTGACGAAATAGTCAAAGCTGCCAGTCTCGGTCTTGCGCATTTGTTCGGTGCCCGTGGCTTCAAAGAAAGTTCTTGATTGATTTTGGGTTTCGACGTCACGCTGCAGTTCCGCGCGCGCGCGCTGCAGTGCCGGAATGAACGACGCAGCCGCGTAGGTTTCGAATTCATCGAAGCGCTCATGGAAGCCTTTACTGCCGCTGAAATTGGTAACCAGGCTCGCGAGGTAGCGTGCCGTTGCACGTATGTTCTGTTCTGCTATGCCGGGCGAATAAACCCCGGCTATGGCGCCGGGTACCACCATTACCGGCATACGCAGGGTGATCTCGCGCGCATGACCCAATGCCGCAAAGGTGAAACCCATGCTCACCACTGTGACGAGCGTCAGCACCAGACAGATGCTGGCCGCGAGCACCGTATTGCGCCGGATGGCAATTTCGAGGGTGGCGAAGTCGGTCATGGCGGATCAGGGAACCAGGGAGCGCAGGCGCTGATCGAGCAGTCCGCTCAACGGTAGCCCGCGGCGGTAGAGCTGATGGACCAGGTAACCATCGGGCTTGCCGACGGTTGCTTGGATGTAGGCGATACACGCAAGCGTGGCCACTACCAGGCCGGCTACCGGATCGACCGTGCGCAGCAGGAAAAGCGGCACCATGAAGACCATGAGGTATTCGCCCATGCGGCTGTTGTTGTCGATGAGGCGCGGAACGGGTCTCAACCGGCACCTCCCAGGGCCTGGGCGGTATTGCGCATGGAGACGACGATGAGTGGCACGAAGAAGATGAGACCTCCGGCCGCCATGACGCCCAGCGCATGCATGAAGCCGCGCTCCAGGAACATGTAGATGCCCATGGCGACGACCACGGCAGAACCGACGAGACCCCAGGGGCCATAAAGAACGCTGCGAAACGCCGACCACAGCGTTGAGCCGGCGTCCGCCGTGCCCGATTGCGCCATGGCAGCCAGCGGCGCAAGGGTTAGTGCGCACAGAAGGCTGCGCAGGGACGTGCGCAGCGTGAGCAGGGATTTTTTCATGCCGAGTCTCCGTTTGCGCTACCCGCCGATTCCGCTGAATGGACGGGTCAAGCGCGCAGGAGAATCATGCGAGGCTTCGGCCGTTTAGGCGCTACCGAAGCCAGTACGGTGTTCTTCGCGGTCTACAGCGGCAAACTCGCCAGATCTTCCTTGCGGATGTGATCCCGCGCTGCCTCGAACCCCGGCAGCAGGCGGGCAACCTGGGCCCAGAACTGCGGGCTGTGGTTGAGTTCTTTCAGATGCGCCAGTTCGTGGGCCACCACGTAGTCGATCACGGGCAGCGTGAAGTGCACCAGGCGCCAGTTGAGCCGGATGCGGCCGTCGGCGGCGCAGGAGCCCCATTGCGACCGGGCCGACGACAGGGCCCAGGACGTATAGCGCACGCCGTTGCGGGTACTGAGCGCGTCCAGCCGTTCGCCCAGCACGCGGGTGGCCTGTTCTTTGAGCCAGGCCTGCACGGCATCGCGCACCTGCACCTCGGCGGCGTCGGCCGGCAGGGCCAGGCGCAGTTCGTCGCCGTTGGGTCCGGCTGCCAGTTCCGAGGCGCGCAGGTCGGCGCGCAGCCGCAGCGTGATGGTGCCGCCCAGGAACGGCAACTGACCGCCATCGGCGAAGTTCACCTGGGGCAACTGGCGCTTGGCGCGCCACTGGCGCCATTGCTCCAGGCGCGTACGAATCCAGCGCTCCTTTTCCAGGATGGCGATTTCGATATCGCGCAGCGACACCCAGCGCGGCGCGCTGATGGTGAGGCCGCGATCGTCGATCTGGAAACCGATGGTGCGGCGGCGCGCGCGGCGCAAGGTGTAGCTGCACCGCTCCCCCGACAGCACGACGTGCCGGTCGGGTCCGGGCGCGGCGGCCGCCGTGGCATTGGTGGGCGCGGCTGGCGCCGCGGGCACATCGAATCCCAGGCTCAGTTGCACAGGCGCCGGCGTTTTTTGCGAGGGCGCGGGCTCGGTGACTGCCAGGCCTACGCCGCGGCGCGGACTTGCCGGTGCGCGCGCGGCTTTCGTCATGCCGACGCGGTTCCGCGCTGGGCAGGTTCGCTCTGCGTGGCGCGCAGCGCGGCATAACGGTGGGGGGCAATACGGTGCATCTCGGTTTCTATCCAGTTCTCGACCTGTGCGGCAACCGCATCGGCGGACTTGCCGGACGGATCGATGGGCGGGCCTATCGATACCGTTATCGTACCCGGCAATTTGATAAATGCCTTGCGCGGCCACAGTTCCCCCGAATTGACCGCGATCGGCACGATCCGGGTGGCGGTGCGCACCGCCAGGCGCGCGCCGCCGGTCTTGTACCGCGGGTGCGCGCCGGGCGCGGTGCGCGTGCCCTCGGGGAAGATGACGATCCACCAGCCCTTGGCGAGGCGCTCTGTGCCTTGCTCTACCACCTGCTCGAAGGCGTCCTTGCCGCGCGAGCGGTCGATGTTGATCATCCCCAGCGTGGCGATACCCCAGCCGAAGAAGGGCAGGTAGTTGAGTTCGCGCTTGTAGACGAAGGTTAGCGGTCGTGGCATGGCAGTGGTGAGCCACAGGGTTTCCCAGGCCGACTGATGCTTGCTCAATACGATGACAGGCTCGTCGGGCAGGTTCTGCGCGCCCTCTACCTGGCAGCGTATGCCGCAGATCACCCGCGCGGCGGCGACGGCCAGGCGCGTCCAGCCCGTCACCAGCCAGTAACGCCGCTGCTGCGGAACCCAGGACCACGCCAGTGTCAGGAAGGAATAGGGCGCCACGGTGAGCAGCAGCACCAGCAGGTACAGGGCCGAGCGCAGCGCCAGCACCACCGTGGCTGCTGGCGTGGGCCGGCCGCCTGCTCCGTGGGGTGTCATCCCGCGGCCAGCAGGGATATATCCGCAATCCGGTTCATGAGCGTGCGCAACTGCCCAAGCAACGCCAGCCGGTTGGCGCGTAACGCCGGCTCCTCCACCAGCACCATCACGTCATCGAAGAACCGGTCCACCGGTTGCTTGAGCGGCGTGAGCGCGCGCAGCAAGCCGGCATCGTCGCCGGCTTCTTCTGCCGCGCGGATACGCGGCGCCACCTGGTCGTAGGCAGCGGCCAGTTCCTTCTCGGCCGGTTCCATCAGCAGCGCGGGATCGATCGCCGCCGCCACGGCATCGGGCGCGCTCTTCTTGAGCAGATTGGCAATACGCTTGTTGGCGGCCGCCAGGTTCGCCGCTTCGGGCAATTGCATGAACGCGCGCACGGCAGCCATGCGCGTGCCGATGCGATCGATGCGGCCGGGCCGCAGGCTGAGCACGGCGTCGACCTCGCGCGCCCCGTAACCCTGGTCCACCAGCGTGCCGCGCAGCCGCTCGAACAGAAACTGCTCCACGGCATCTTCTGCGCGTGTAAAGCCCTTGGGAAATTGCTCGGGCGGGAAAGCATCAAACGCGAGCGCGATGAGCCCTTGCAGGGGGATGGGCAGGGCCTTTTCTTCCAGGATGCGCAACACGCCCAGGGCGTTGCGGCGCAGTGCGTAGGGATCGCGGTCGCCGCTGGGCCGCTCGCCCACGCCAAACAGGCCGGCCAGGGTTTCCATCTTGTCGGCCAGCGCCACGCAGGCGCCCACCAGACCGCTGGGAACGGCGTCGCCGGCAAATCGCGGGCGATAGTGGTCCTCGATGGCAGCGGCGACGTTTTCGTCAGCGCCTTCCAGACGGGCGTAAATGGTGCCCATCTCGCCTTGCAGTTCGGGGAACTCGCCCACCATGAGCGTGCCCAGGTCCGCCTTGGCGAGCAGGGCCGCGCGGGCCACTGCATCGGCCGGGATGCCCAGGCTGGCCGGCACTTCGGCGGCGATGCGGCCGGCAATCGTTACCAGCCGGTCGATGCGCTGGCGCTGCGAGCCCAGCGCATTGTGGTAGACCACGCTTGCAGTGCCGGCCAGGCGCGATTCGAGCGTGTGCAGCCGGTCCTGGTCGAAGAAGAACTTCGCATCGGCCAGGCGCGCGCGCACCACGCGGGCGTTGCCGCCCACGATGGCCGAGGGGTCGGCGGTTTCGATATTGCTCACCAGTAAAAAGCGGTTGCGCAATTGCCCTTGCGCGTCCTTGAGTGCGAAATACTTCTGGTTCTGCTGCATGGTGAGGATCAGGCAGCTCTGCGGCACGGCCAGGAAAGTCTCCTCGAACCCCGATTCATAGACGACCGGCCATTCCACCAGTGCGTTCACTTCCTCTACCAGCGCTTCGGGCATCACGACTTCGGCCCCCAGGCGGCTGCCGGCGGCGCGCAACTGCTGCTCGATACTGGCCTGACGCGCCTCGAAGGAGGCGATGACCTTGCCCTCGCCATACAACTGTTGTTCGTAGGTGCTGGCCGAGGTGATGGCCAGCGGGCCCGGTGCGTGGAAGCGGTGCCCGGCGCTGTTGCGCCCGGCGCTGATACCCAGCGCCTTTACGGGGACTATGTCTGCTCCGTGCAGCGCCACCAGCGCATGCACCGGCCGTACAAACTGCACCGTGGTGGCGCCGTCAGCCAGCTGGTAGCTCATCAGCTTGGGAATGGGCAGGTTCTCGATGGCTTCGAGCAGTGTGGCCTGCAGGCCCGCTGCCAGACCGATGCCGGAGCGCACGCCGCGGTAGACCAGCACGTCCTGCTTGCCGTCGGACTCCCGCGCAATATGGCTCAGGTCGTGCCCGAGTCCCAGCGCGTCGAGTTTCTTGCGCAGCGCCGGCGTCGCCCCGCCTTGGGCATCGAGGCCCACGCTGGCCGGCACCAGCTTTTGCACGAAGGCGCGCTCGGGCGCCACCGGTCGCACGGCATCGATCAATACGGCCAGGCGGCGGGGCGAGGCGAAGTAATGCAGATTCCGCGGCTTGTCTTCCGCCAGGTCGTGCAACACCAGGCCCTGGTATACGCCAGCGGCAAACGCCTCTCCCAGGGTACGCAGCGCCTTGGGTGGCAGCTCTTCAGTGAGCAGTTCCACCAGCAGGGGCTGGACGGCACTGGCGGCGGCGTTCACCGGCAGCGCGCTCATCGTGACATTCCGGCCGTTTGCGCGGCGCTGTCGTGCACCATGGGAAATCCCAGCCGTTCGCGGGCGGCAAAGTAGCTTTGGGCCACGTTGCGCGCGAGCTTGCGGATGCGCCCGATGTAGACGGCCCGCTCGGTCACGCTGATCGCACCGCGCGCGTCGAGCAGGTTGAAGGTGTGCGCGGCCTTGAGCAGCGATTCGTAGGCCGGCAGCGCCAGCTCGGCGCTCATCAGGCGGCCCGACTCGGCCTCGAAAAGGCGGAACTGGTCGAGCAGCACCTTGGGATCGGACGCCTCGAAATTGAAATGCGACTGTTCCACCTCGTTCTGGTGGAACACATCGCCATAGCGCAGGATGCGTTCCTGGCCGCGGTCGCGCCAGCGCGTGTAGACGAGGTCGAAGACGTTGTCGATGTCCTGCAGGTACATCGTCAGCCGCTCCAGCCCGTAAGTGATCTCACCCGTGATGGGCTTGCACTCGAGCCCGCCCACCTGCTGGAAATACGTGAACTGCGTGATCTCCATGCCGTTCATCCACACTTCCCAGCCCAGGCCCCAGGCGCCCAGCGTGGGGTTTTCCCAGTTGTCTTCGACGAAGCGGATGTCGTTGCGCAGGGTGTCGATGCCCAGCGCCTGCAGCGAACCCAGGTACAGGTCGAGGATGTCGGGCGGCGAGGGCTTGAGCACCACCTGAAACTGGTGATGCTGGTGCAGGCGGTTGGGGTTCTCGCCGTAGCGCGCGTCCTTGGGCCGGCGCGAGGGTTGCACGTAGGCCGCGCGCCAGGGTTCGGGTCCTATCGCCCGCAGGAAGGTCGCCGTGTGGGAGGTACCGGCGCCCACTTCGACGTCGATAGGCTGGAGCAGGGCGCAGCCCTGTTCATTCCAATACGCCTGCAGGCGCAGGATGGCTTCTTGAAAAGTGATCATGACCCGATGCCGCCAGGAAAGGAATAGGGATTTGTCGCTCGTACTGCGGCGCTCTTGCTGCGGTGATGGCGGCCCCGCTGCGATTCTACTTGGCCGTACAGGAACGCGAGTCCTCGGTGGATGCGGGGTATCCGCAGCCGGCCGGCGTGCCGGCGCTTACGACATCAGTTCGTCGACCGGCGCGGTCAGTTCCTCGAACGTGGGTGCCG
>CAIQGU010000365.1 GCA_903871435.1 uncultured Burkholderiales bacterium
GCCCGCCATGGGGCGCAACCGCTACGACCTCGAACAGTGACGAGGCCGCGGTGTTCACTGCGCTTTCCCGGAGGGCGCCAACTCCCAGTTGTTGATGTCGACGTTCTCTCCCGAGCCGCCGGGTTGGCCGTCGGCGCCCAGGGAGAACAGATCGTAGTCGCCGTGGTCGCCCGGCGACTTGTAGTGGTAGGGGCGCGCCCAGGGGTCGGGCGGTACCTGCTTTTGCAGATACGGGCCGGCCCAGCGGTCGACTCCATCGGGCTTGGTGATGAGCGCCTGCAGGCCCTGGTCAGTGGTGGGGTAGTTGCCGATATCCAGGCGGTAGGTATCCAGTGCTTTGCCCAGCGAGTCGATCTGGGCGCGCGCGATGCTGACATTGGACTTGCCTACCTGGCCGAAGTAGCGCGGCGCCACGAGGCCCGCCAGCAGGCCGATGATCACCACCACCACCAGCAGTTCGATCAGCGTGAAGCCGGCATTGCGGCGCACAGCAGGCAACGGGTGCAGAGTCCGCGTATGGACTGCTGCCTGGCGCGCGTCGTGGGTCATTTGGGGTCCGTCAATGCCAAGGGAGTTGCCAGGGTGGAAGTGATCACGGGAAAATGCCAAGGGCAACTCCTCATCGGCACGACGGCCCACCGGCATGAATGCCAGATCGCCTTCGATCACCAGAAATGGGTAATAAATAGGGTGTGGCGCACCCCCGAACGATACCGCATGTGCGCTATGACCCCCGGGGGGAAGGGAAGATTACTACCACCTGAAGTGGATAGCAACACCCTCTAGAGGCACTTTTATGGGGGAAAACCCTAAATAACCCCTTGGGGGAAAACCCATGGGCACAGGGGGGTGGGTGGGTATGCCCGAATCAACCCCAGCGCGCGGGTCAGGCCGGCAGGCCGTCGTCCGCGTCGCGCTCGATAACGACGTCGCGCTGGGCCGTGACGGCCCCCGCAGGCGGGAACAGAACGCTTACGCACAGCCCGCCCAGCGTTGAGGCATCGAGTTCGATGCGGGCATGGTGCAGTTCGGCCACGGTCTGGACGATGGTGAGCCCGATACCGCAGCCCTCCACCAGCGCATTGCTGGGCAGCCGGTAGAAGCGCTCGAACACCCGCTGGCGCTGCTCGGGCGGTATGCCAGGGCCAGCGTCTTCGACGCGGACAAAACAGCTGCCCTGCGCGGTGCCGGTGCTTACCCGGATGGTGCCGCCGGCCGGGCCGTAGCGCACCGCGTTGTCAATGAGGTTGCGCAGGAGCACGGCAACGCCGAACTCCAGCCCTTCGATGTCGGCTGCGGCGAGGTCTTCGACGATGGACTGCTGGCGCCGCGCAGCCAGCGGCCTTACTTCGTCAATGACGTGGGACGAAACCGCGTCGAGCTGCAGGCGCACGGCCTTGGCGCGCAAGGCAATGAGTCCGTCGAGCCGCGACATGGTGAGCAGCTGGTCGATCATGTGCGCTGCCCCATCGATGGACAGCATGAGCCGTTCCAGCGCCAGGCGCCGGTCGCCGTCGGCCCGCGTCAGCAGCGCCACCTGCGCCTGGATCTTGATAGCCGCCAGCGGGGTGCGCAGTTCATGGGCCGCGGCGGACGTGAAGCGCCGTTCGGTGGCCAGCGCATTCTCGATGCGCGCAAAAAGCGAATTGATGGCGGCCACGATGGGCGTGAGTTCCGCGGGCGTATCGGCTACCGCCAGGGGGCGCAGGTCGTCGGGCGAGCGCTGGGTCACCTGGCGTGCGGATTCGCGCAGCGCAAAGGTGGCACGCCGTACCAGCCAGGTGCTCACGCCCACCAGGAGCGCTAGCGACAGCACCAGCGGAATGAGCAGATAGCCGAAGCCCGGATCCACACTGCCCTTGCGCGCGGCCAGCGGCTCGGCCACTTCCAGCACCTTGCTGCCGTCATCGGAGGGCATGACGATCACCCGCATCGGCTGGCCTTCGATTTCCACGTTGGTGAAACCGCGCGTGGTCACGGGCACGAACGGTATGCCTACGGTGTCGACGCTGACCAGCAGCAGCTCGCCTTCGGTCGACCAAATCTGATAATGGTAACGGGCGCCAATGGTGAGTGCGCCCTCGAAATGCACGATTTCCGCGCCGCCGGCCCGCACTTCGTTGACCTCATGGTCCGCGAAGGTGAGCAGGGTGCTGGCAATATCGCGCAGGCGCTGGTCAAAGAGGGAGTCGCTGACGTGGCGCGACACCATGTACATGCCCGTGCCGCCCACCAGCCAGGCCATCGCGGTGACCGCAGCCGTCAGCAGCAGCACCCGGCCGCGCAACGACCATGCGCGGGGCGCGGCCGCATCCACGACCGGCGCCGCCGCGCTTTCGCGCCGCGCCGGAGGAAATATGGATTCAGCTAGGCTCGACATTCTGGGTCAACCGGTAGCCGGCGCC
>CAIQGU010000366.1 GCA_903871435.1 uncultured Burkholderiales bacterium
CAGGGCAATGTGCCGGGGCTGGCCGGGCGTTCACCCAGCTACGTGGTGCGGCAGCTCTACGATATTCAGTCCGGCGCGCGCGCGGGCCAGGCGGTGCAGGTCATGCGGGGGCTGGTGGGGCGCCTGGATATGAACGACATGATCGATGTGGCGGCTTATATCGCTTCGCTGGAACCTTGAGAGGGCCGGGCTACGAGTCGCGGCGCAAGCGCGCGAAGGCTTCGGCCATCGCGCCGGTAGGGCGAGGACGGTCACGAGGGCCAGCGGCGGCGCGCGGGTCACGGGTATTTGCAGAGCCGCGCGTGCCTGCGGGGCCGCCGGGGGCACGGCGGGGATCGCCTTTTGGCGGCGCGGCATTGGCTGAGTTGTTGCGAGCCGCGCTTGCGTCGGCGGCTGCACCGCCGGATGCCGCGACTTCATCCGCCAGACGCATGGTCAGCGCTATGCGCTTGCGCTCCACATCGACTTCCAGCACCTTCACGCGCACGATATCGCCCGCCTTGACCACGCTGTGCGGATCACGGACATAGCGGTGGGATAGCGCTGAGATGTGGACGAGGCCGTCCTGGTGCACGCCGATGTCGACGAAGGCGCCGAAATTGGTGACGTTGGTGACCACGCCCTCGAGCGTCATGCCGGGCTCAAGGTCCTTGATCGCCTGCACGCCGTCGCGAAAGGCCGCCACCTTGAACTCCGGGCGCGGATCGCGGCCGGGCTTTTCCAGCTCGCGCAGGATGTCGCGCACCGTGGGCAGGCCGAAGCGCTCGTCGGTGTAGCGCTGCGGGTCAAGCGCGCGCAGCAGATTGCCATTGCCAATGACGTCGGGCAGGGTCTTGCCGATATCAGCCAGCACCCGCTCGACCAGCGGGTAGGCCTCGGGGTGGACAGCGGACGCGTCGAGCGGATTGGCGCCTTCGCCAGCAGAGTTCTGGATGCGCAGGAACCCGGCGGCCTGCTCGAAAGTCTTTTCGCCCAGCCGTGGCACCTCGCGCAACTGGCGGCGCGAGCGGAAGGCGCCGTGCTGGTCGCGGTAGGCCACGATATTGCTGGCCAGCGTGCCGTTGAGACCCGAGACGCGCGTGAGCAAGGGTACGGAGGCGGTGTTGATGTCGACGCCCACGGAGTTGACGCAGTCCTCGACCACCGCGTCGAGCATGCGCGCCAGACGCACCTGGTTGACATCGTGCTGGTACTGGCCCACGCCGATGCTCTTGGGGTCGATCTTCACCAGTTCGGCGAGCGGATCCTGCAGGCGGCGGGCGATCGACACCGCGCCGCGCAGGGCGACGTCCACATCGGGAAACTCGCGCGAGGCAAGCTCCGATGCCGAGTAGATGGAAGCGCCCGCCTCCGAGACCACCACTTTCGTCAGGTTCAACTCGGGGTGGCGCTGCATCAGCTCCGCCGCCAGACGGTCGGTCTCGCGGCTGGCGGTGCCATTGCCAATGGCGACGAGGGCAGCGCCATGTCTTTGCGCCAGCGCGCGCAAGCTGGCAAGGGCCCCTTCCCAGTCGCGACGCGGCTCATGCGGATATATGGTGGCGGTATCCACCAGCTTGCCGGTGCCATCGATCACCGCCACCTTGACGCCGGTGCGTATGCCCGGATCGAGGCCTATGGTGACCCGCGGCCCGGCTGGCGCGGCCAGCAGCAGATCGTGCAGGTTGCGGGCGAAGACGCGGATGGCTTCGGCTTCCGCGCGTTCGCGCAGCTGGTCCATGATCTCGAACTCGATGTGCAGCGAGAGTTTGACGATCCATGCCCAGCGGGCCGATTCCAGCAGCCAGCGGTCAGCGGCGCGCCCCTGGTCAACCAGGCCGAAATGCGCGGCGACCATGGCTTCGCAGGCACTGGGCTGCGGCGGGTCGGCAAGTTCCGGCGCGGTCTTGAGCGAAAGCCGCAACATCTCTTCGTTGCGGCCGCGGAACAGCGCCAATGCGCGGTGCGATGGCACCGTGCCCACGGCTTCGCGAAAATCAAACCAGTCACGGAACTTGGCCGCTGCGCTTTCCATGCCTTCGACCACCCGCGAGACCAGCAGGGCGTTGGCCTGCAGGTACGTACGCAGGCGCGCTAGCAGATCGGCATCCTCGGCAAAGCGCTCCATCAGTATCTGCCGCGCCCCATCGAGCGCGGCCTTGATATCGGGTACGTGCCGCTCCGGTGGATCGGTTTCGACACGCACGTAACGCGCGGCCTCGGCCTCGGGGCTGAGGGTGGGATCGGCCAGCAGCGCTTCGGCCAGCGGCTCCAGGCCGGCCTCGCGCGCCATCTGCGCGCGGGTGCGGCGCTTGGGCTTGTAGGGCAGGTATAGGTCTTCCAGGCGCTGCTTGGTCTCTGCGGATTCAATACCTTCGCGCAGTGCCGTCGTCAGCACACCCTGCTCTGTGAGACTGGCCAGCACGACGGCGCGGCGGTCCTCGAGCTCACGCAGGTAGGTCAGGCGCTCGGCAAGAGCCCGCAGCTGGATGTCATCCAGGCTGCCGGTGATTTCCTTGCGGTAGCGCGCAATGAAAGGAACGCTGGCGCCTTCGTCGAGCAGTGCAATGGTGGCGACGACTTGCTCGCCGCGGACACCGAGTTCGGTGGCAATGCGGATTTCTATGGGAGGAAGCAATTACGGCAGCCGGTGAGGGTGGAAGACAGGCGAGGAACGCGATGCCGTTCATGCCCAGGGGCGAGACGATACCGGCAGCGGCGTCCCGCTACAAGCGGGGCGGCAAGGGCTGCGCTGGAGCCTGGGCGGCCTGCGGCGTGTGCTGCAGCGCGTGCAGGCCGTGGAGGAGGGCAAGCGGCAACGTCATGCTGCTCGCAAGGTCTCCGGCGGTCCAATCCAGTTCCAGCGACTGGGGGTTGGGCGCCATGGGCAGGAAGAGGCTGCCGGTACGCGATTCTCCGCCCAGCAAGGTGAGCGGCAGCACGAGGCGGCGGCGCGCGAATTCGGCGGCGGCCGTTGCCTTGTTCTGGCGGTTCACACCAAAGACGACGATGTAGTAGACCGGCAGGCCCACTACGCTGGCCGACGACGCCGTGGCGCTGACGGCAGAAAACAGCGTACCGGCTGCACCACCGACGGCCCCGGCACCGAATACGAGCGCGTCGGGAATTTCGCTGCGGGCGAATGAAATGCCTTCACGCAGGTAGCGCTGCTCCAGCGTCTGGCTTTCCTTTTCGAGCTTCCAGGGGTCATCACCCGGCGTGCGGTGCGCGCCGGCGTAATCGATGAGCGATGCGGCGGTGACGGTCAGGGCGGCGTCGCCCTGATTGCGCACCGTAAGAACGTATTCGTCCCAGAGGGCTTCCCGCTTCCAGGACCCGGGGCCGTTGTAGACAATCAGGGTTCGCAGGGATGCCGCAAGCGGGGCTTGTACCGTTTCGATATTGAGCGGCACCGCTGGTGGCGTGTGCCGGTCGGCGGCCTGGTATTCCGTGGTGAGACAGGCCGCAAGGAGCACACTGCCCGAGCCCGCTGCGAACAGTACCCGCAGGCGCCTAAGCGCAGCGGCGGTCATGCAGGTCACCGCGCGTCATCCAAGCTCCTGCCGGGCTGCGGCGTCGATGGTGGTTGCTGGCCCAGCCCCCAAGACAGGAGGGGGACTGCACTCAATATACGCCCCGGCCTCAGCCCGGGGTGCCGGGCGCCGCAGCGCAGCCGGTTCAGACGTTGAAGCGGAAGTGCAGGACGTCTCCATCCTTGACGATGTATTCCTTGCCTTCCAGGCGCATGCGCCCTGCTTCCTTGGCGCCCTGCTCGCCTTTGTGCTTGATGAAGTCGTCGTACGCAATGGTCTCGGCGCGGATAAAACCCTTCTCGAAATCGGTATGGATCACGCCCGCGGCCTGCGGCGCGGTTGACCCGGCGATGATGGTCCAGGCGCGCACTTCCTTCACGCCGGCGGTGAAGTAGGTCTGCAGGCCGAGGATGGCATAGCCGGCACGGATGACGCGGTCGAGCCCGGGTTCATCCATGCCCATGTCCTGCAGGAATACCTGCTTGTCTTCGTCGGAGAGGTCGGCGATCTCCGCCTCCATGCGCGCACAGACGGCCACCACGGGGGCATTCTCGCGCGCCGCACGGCCGCGCACGGCGTCGAGCAGGGGATTGTTCTCGAAGCCGTGGTCCTCCACGTTAGCCACGTACATTGCCGGCTTCATGGTGAGCAGAAACAGCGGGCGCAGTGCGGCGCGTTCTTCTTCGTCGAGCTTGACCGAGCGCGCCGGCTCGGCGCGGTTGAGTGCCGGCTGGATCTTCTCGAGCGCAGCGACGATGCGGGCCGCTTCCTTCTTTTCGTCGGGCGTTGCACCGGTCTTGGCGACCTTGCCATAGCGGTTGAGCTGCTTCTCGACGGCCTGCAGGTCCGCCAGCGCCAGTTCGGTGTCGATGACTTCGATATCGCTCAGGGGATCGACGCGGCCCGCGACGTGGATGATGTTGGGGTCGTCGAAGCAGCGCACGATGTGGGCGATGGCGTCGCATTCGCGGATATTGGCCAGGAACTGGTTGCCCAGGCCCTCGCCCTTGCTGGCGCCGGCAACCAGGCCGGCAATGTCGACGAATTCGACAGCGGCCGGGAGCACGCGCTGCGGATTGACGATGGCAGCCAGAGCCTTCAGGCGCGGGTCGGGCACCTCGACGATGCCGACATTGGGCTCGATCGTGCAGAAAGGATAGTTCTCGGCGGCGATGCCCGCCTTGGTGAGGGCGTTGAACAGGGTCGACTTGCCGACATTGGGCAGGCCGACGATTCCGCATTTGACTGCCATGACTTATCCCCGACGTGAATTGGATGGTTGATGCACCGGACGCGGTGGCGCGCCGGCAAAGAGTATGCGTCCGCCGCGGCGGGTTTCCAGGCGCTGGAGTTGCTCGCGGATACCCGGGCCCACAAAGATCTGCGGGTCCGACGGGGTCAGGCCTTCCTTGGCTTCGCGCTCGGCGATGCGTCCGCGGGCAATGCGGAAGGCGCCCTCGAAGGACGCTGCCTGAGACAGCGCTTCAGCGAAGTAGGCGCGTCCGAAATCGGTCCATTGCTCGCCGTCGCGGCACCCGAAGGATGTGCGGTCCGCCGCGGAGGCGGTGATCACCAGCGTGTCGGGTCCCGAGAGCGGTGCGATGAATCCGCCCGAGTAGCACGAGGACACGATGATGACGCGAAAGCGGATGCCGGCGGCGTCGAGCATGTCGCGCAGGCGCTCGGGCGTGAGGTCGTCGAAGGCGTAGGGCGGCAGGGACACGGATAGGTGATGATCGGGCGAGCCGTGCGAGGTCAGGAAGATGGCCAGCACGTCTTCGTCGAGATTCATGCGGTCCGCCACTTCGGCAAGGGAGCGCTCGAGCGCCGTGGCGGTTGCGAAGGGACGCTCCATCGGCCGCGCGACGCTGTTGGCCAGCACGAGGCTGTGCTCGCCGCTGTCGAAGACATCGGCGAGCACAGCATCCGCACCCACGGCCTCGTTGAGGAAGACGTCCTGGTTGCCGTCGCCCGCAAAGCTGATGGTGAACAGTTCGGTAACGCCCTGCTGTCCGGGGACGATGGCATCAAGCGCGTCGCTGAGCAGGTCGAACTGGCCGTACAGCGCCTGCTCGCCCTGCGGTGCGTCGGGGTCGGCGCCGGCGGCGGCGTCTTCCGCCGCCTCATCGGTCCACAGGCGGGTCGCCGGATCGACGGCCCACTGCGGCGCGATGATGATGGCCGCCGCCACCAGGAACACCAGCGCGCGGCGGGCGGCCGGCGCATCGCTGCCGGCGGCCAGCCGCAGGGCCGCCAGTGCGTAGGCCAGGGTCACCCAGATGATGGGAACCCACGCCAGCAAGGGGTAGTAATGGTCCAGCACGGAGATATGGTCAGCCGCGACAGCCAGCAGAGACACCGCCAGGGACTCCCAGCAGACCAGCGCGAAACCGGCGCTGGCCAGCGCGAGGATGGCGTAGGCCGGTGTTGCGGCAGCGTCCTCGTCGGCCAGGGGGCTTCGGGTATCGGCCTGCGGCCGGCCAGCCGCGACGAGCAGGGCTGCGCCCAGAAGGAGTGCCAGCGCCCAGAAAGTTACGGTAGGCAGGGCGTAGGCGTCCAGGTGCCCACTGTGCAAGCCCGTGACATAAACGTCGTAGCCCAGTCCGATTAATAATTGCAGGTAGAGGAGGCGCAGCAGCGGGCCGCCG
Organism: uncultured Burkholderiales bacterium; assembly: GCA_903871435.1. GTDB lineage: Bacteria > Pseudomonadota > Gammaproteobacteria > Burkholderiales > Burkholderiaceae_F > GJ-E10. The sequence continues at coordinate 6,161 of CAIQGU010000366.1, forward strand.
CCTATGCGCCACGCCGCGATGGGACGCGGCCGCAACAACAGGAGTTGCGCGGCGGCAAGCAGGTTCTGCAACAGATCACCGGCGCCCCTCTGAAGGGCTTGCGTGTAGGCGCGGACGGCACGCATCGGGCCGCGGGGCCGAGCGGGCGGGGCAGCGGGCTCGGCTGCAGCCTCGGCGGTGCTGGGAGCCGCGATGGGCGCATCGGCGGCCGGGTCCCGGGGCGATTCAGGCAATTCGGACGGCGTCACTTTGGGTCCGATCCGCTTGCATGCGGGGGGGCGGCGGGCGGCGACACGGATGGCGCTGCCGGCGGGCGCGACTTGCGGGGCTGGCCAGACTCGGCCGGCAGCGCGGCGGCACTGGTGTGCAGGCGTGTCATGGCGTTGGATAACTGACCACCGACAGCGAGTTCAATCACCGCCTGCGCCCGCTCCATGGCGGCGTCAACCGCGGTGAGTTCGTCGCGGCGCGGTGGATGCAGGACGAAGTCGGCTACCTCCTGGCGCAGGTTCAGGCTGCGCGGATGGCCAATGCCGATGCGCAGGCGCCAGAACTCCGCGCTGGAAAGACGTGCGCGGATGTCCTTGAGCCCGTTATGACCCGCAACGCCCCCGCCAAGCTTGAGGCGTACATCGCCAGGCAGCAGGTCGAGCTCATCGTGCGCGACGAGGATCTGGTCCGGCAGAACGCGGTAGAACAGGGCGGCAGCAACTACGCACTGGCCCGAAAGATTCATGAACGTGGCGGGCTTTACCAGCCACACATCGTGCCCGCCGATGGACGCACGCGCCATATCGCCGGAGAACTTCTTCTCGTGCCGGAAGGAACCACCGTAGCGCTGCGCGAGCTGGTCAACGAACCAGAACCCCGCGTTATGCCGCGTCCGCGCGAACTCCGCCCCGACGTTGCCGAGGCCAACGATCATGCGGATGCCCGGTGCAACCGGGTTGGATGGTGCCACGGGTGATGCTCTCCTCTGCCCTGCCCGCCGGCCGCGCACCGCACCCGGCGCGGCAGTCCACGGCTATGCCGTGGTCCCCCGCGCCGGCAGCGGCGCGCCGGTGCAACGATGCGGCTTACTTCTTCTTTGCGGCGGGAGCCTTAGGCGCCGGGGCAGCAGGAGCTGCTGCCTTGCCGGCAGGAGCCTTGGCTGCCGGTGCCTTGGCTGCAGGTGCTGCGCCGGCCTTGGCGCCAGCAGCCGGAGCTGCTGCCGCATCGGCGGCGGCGGGAGCCGCGTCTTCCTGCTTGTCCTTGGGCACCGTCACGGTGACGATTACGGGGTCTTCCTTGCCGCGGCGCACCAGCGCAACGCCATCGGGCAGCTTGAGGTCGGTGGCGTGCAGGGTCTGCTGGGCGGTGAGGCCGGAGAGATCGACTTCGATGAACTCCGGTAACAGGCGCGGCAGGCAGGCGATGTCGACTTCCGATTTGACGTGACCGATGATGGCGGCCGACACCTTCACCGCGGGCGAGTTTTCGGCGCCGGTGAAGTGCAGGGGCACGCGCATGTGCACGGGCTTGTCTTCGGCGACGCGCTGGAAGTCGATGTGCAGTACCAGTTGCCGGTAGGGGTGAACCTGGAAATCGCGCAGCAGCACGCGCTCGGGGGCGCCGTCGAGCTCCAGCTCAAGGATGGATGCGTGGAACTTTTCCTTGCGCAGTGCGTGGAACAGCGGGTTGTGGTCGAGCTCGATGTTCACCGGCTCGGCGCCCGCGCCGTAGAGGATGCCGGGGACTTTGCCCAGATGGCGCAGGCGGCGGCTCGCACCAGTGCCTTGCGCAGTACGTTTGTTGGCGATGACCTTCATTTGTGACTCCGATCGTGCGTTGCTGCGGCAAGTCGCCGCGTAAATGACTGCTTACCCATTCCCCTTCTTGCTGCTGCCACTGCGCGGATCGCGACCAATCGCGCGCAATGACACCGGACCGGTAATACCCGCGGCACCTGCGCCGCGAAAACCCGTCCTTACTCGATGAACAGGGAACTCACCGAATCTCCGCGCGCAATGCGCGAAATCGTTTCGCCCAGGAGCGCGGCACAGGACAGCTGCCGGATCTTGGGGCACGCTGCAGCTGCGGGGCTGAGCGGGATGGTGTCGGTAACGACAACTTCGTCGAGCACGGATTCCATGATGCGCTCGACCGCCCGGCCCGACAGCACCGGATGCGTGCAATAGGCGATGATCTTGAGGGCGCCGGCGGCGCGCAGCGCGAGGCCTGCCTGGCACAGCGTGTTGGCCGTGTCGATCATGTCGTCCATGATGACGCAGGTGCGGCCCTGCACCTCGCCGATGATGTTCATGACCTCGGCCACATTGGGCCGCGGGCGGCGCTTGTCGATGATGGCCAGTTCGGAATCCATGCGCTTGGCCAGCGCGCGCGCGCGCACCACCCCGCCGATATCCGGGGACACCACCACCAGCTTGTGGTGGTTGTGCTTCCACAGGTCGCCCAGCAGGATGGGACTGGCGTAGACGTTGTCGACGGGAATGTCGAAGAAACCCTGGATCTGGTCCGCGTGCAGGTCCATGACCAGCAGGCGGCTAACGCCGGCAACCTGCAGGATGTTGGCGACGACCTTGGCGCTGATGGCCACGCGCGCCGAGCGCGGCCGGCGGTCCTGGCGGCCGTAGCCGAAGTAGGGAATGGCAGCCGTGATGCGGCCGGCCGAGGCGCGCTTGAGCGCGTCGACCATGATGACAAGTTCCATCAGGTTGTCGTTGGTGGGAGCGCAAGTGGGCTGCAGCACGAAGACGTCCTTGCCGCGGACGTTTTCGTTGATTTCCGCGGAGATCTCGCCGTCGGAAAAACGCGAGACCATGGCCCGTCCCAGCGGAATGCTCAGGTGCTGGACGACCGCCTGCGCGAGCCGGGGATTGGCATTGCCCGAAAAAACCATCAGGTTGTCAGGCACCATCGCCGACATCTGCGCACCCCACTGAAAATTCAACCGGCCCCTGCCGGAGGCCCGGCGCCGCGCGGCACCCGCGCGGCCATGACCCAGACCCATGATCCAAGATCGATGACCGCATGCCGCCACAACGGCGTAGCGCGGTAATGGCTGGGGAGGAAGGATTCGAACCCTCGAATGGCGGAATCAAAATCCGCTGCCTTAACCAGCTTGGCGACTCCCCAGCACGGGACCTGCAAAAACACCTGCGCGGGCGCGCCCCATCCGGGCGCCACCCGCATTCCTTGCGTCGGGCGCGGCCGTTGTCAACTACAACCGTCAACTACACCCGGCAACCGCACCCGCAAACCGCATTCTCTACCACTGCGCCAGCGGCAGGGCCCGCAGGCCAGCAACCGCCCACGCCGACCATCCCGCCGGCATCCGGGCGCGCACGGCTTCCAGCAGCGACCGAGCCCGTTCCGCGCCAGGGACCACGCGGAAAACCGCGGAACCCGAGCCGCTCATGCGCGCCGCACTTCCCGGCCCAGCGCATTGGTTGAGCAGGCGGACGGCTTCATCAACGGCGGCAAAACGGGCACGCACCACGACTTCGAGGTCGTTGCGGCCGAAGATTTCTACCGGGGCGGCCGCTTTCGCGTTGTGCGCTGTATTCCCCGCTGTATTCCCCGCTGTATTTCCCGCTGTATTTCCCTCTGCATTCTCCGTCAAATTCCCCAGAGAATTCTCTCGCGCATTCTCCGCAAAATAATCGCGGTTAAGTGCCGCAGAAAAGCCTGCGATTGTCGTTTGTTTGCTGTCCCGTGTCAATTTCGGGTCGGCGAAGATTTCTGCCGTGGAAACATGCACTTGGGGATAGACAAGGACATACCACGCCGGCGGCAGAGATACCGGCTCGCATTGCTCGCCAATTCCCCCCACAAAGGCCGGTCCCTCACCCAGGAAAAACGGCACATCCGCGCCGAGACCGCGCGCCAGGACGGCCAGTTCTGACCGGTTGAGACCCAGGCGCCAAAGCCGATTGAGACCTATCAGCGTGGTTGCCGCGTCGGACGAACCCCCGCCCAGCCCGGCGCCAACGGGTATGCGCTTTTGCACGCGCAAGGTTGCACCAGCAACGGCATCGGGGCGCGACGTTGCGGCGTATTTTTGCAGCGCACGTCCGGCCCGCACGGCAAGATCGCCGTCCTCGTGGCCGGTGAGATCGCCTTCGCGCACGATGCGGCCGTCGGTGCGCAGCTCCATGTCGATGGTGTCGCAGAGGTCGAGGGGCACGAATACCGACTGGATCTCGTGGTAGCCGTCCGCTCGCCTACCCAGAATATGGAGAAAGAGGTTGAGCTTGGCGGGCGCCGGCAGCCCGAGGTAGCAGCCGGGGCCGCCCAGGAACGGCAGGCCGCTCATGTTGCCGGCCCGTCAAGGACCACGCGCAGGGTCACATCGGGAGCCCCCCCCTGGCCGCTGCGGTCCATCTGCAGGCGGCGGCCGGGGCGCGCATCGGTCGGCGGCTCCACGGTTACCGCCCAACCGTCCTGCTCGAAGCGCGTGGCCTCGGCAATGGGATCGAGCGGCTGGTACGGGCGGGCAGGCGAAGGGTGGCCCTCCAGCCAATCCGCCATGCCGGCCACCGGCAGGGACCAGCCCAGAACCTGTTCGGAGAGCGCCCGGGCATCGGGGCCATGTTCGACCCGAACGCCCCCGTTGGCCGGCACCAGCAGCCGCGCTTCCTGCGCGTCGGTCTCGAAACGGGCAATGGTCGAGCCCAGTGGCGAGACGAGGTCGAGAGTGAGGGAGCGGGCATCCACCTGCAGGGTAAAACGGCCCGTCCAGGCGTCGCGCTGCGGCTCTGCGCCGCGCGGATCGGCGCGCGTCACGGCAAGAGAGAACCGGCCGGCGTAATGATGGTCGGCCCCCTTGGGAGGTGGCAGACTCGCACAGGCACTGAGTAACAGCAGCAGCGGAAGGAGCGGCCGCGCCTTCAAGGCTCGATTTTCAGGCGTTGCAGGGTTTCACGCAGCGCGTCGCTGCCGCCGTCGCGCTGCTGTGCCTTGAGCAGCAGTTCGCGCGCCCCGTCATGATCTCCGCTGGCCCACAAGACCTCACCCAGATGGGCGGCAACGTCGGGATCAGCCTTAAGCTGGAAGGCGCGCGTGAGCGACTCGCGCGCAGCCGACAGATTCCCCAGGCGAAATTGCACCCAGCCCATGGAATCGACAATGAAGCCGTCATCCGGGGCCAGGGTCAGGGCGTGGTCGATGAGCTGGTAGGCCTCCTGGAGGCGGATGTTGCGGTCGGCCAGCGAGTAACCCAGCGCGTTGTACGCGTGGGCGTAATCCGGGCGCAGTTGCAGGAGGTGGCGCAGGCGCGACTCCATGAGGTCGATACGGTCGAGGCGCTCGGCGCTCATGGCCGACTCGTAGAGCAGGCCCGCATCGTCCGGACTTTCCTGCAGGGCCGCGTCGAGCAGGTGGTAGGACTCCTCGTAGCGATGCGCATCACGCAGCAACTGGCCCTGGGCCATGGTGCTCTGGTTGCGCTGCTCGGGGGTGGCCGATGGCATCTGGCGCAGCAGATCGAGGCCTTCCTCGACGCGGTTCATGCGGCCCAGCAGGAAGGCCTGGCGCTCGCGGGCGCCCTCAACCTGGTCAGGGCCCTTGACCTTGCGCAGCCAGCCCAGGGCTTCATCGAACTTTCGCTGGCCTTCGGCGACTCGCGCCATGTTGAGGTAGACGAGGTCGAGATCACGGTCGGGCGCGGAACCGACCGCGGCCATGTAGCGCTCGAGGTAGCCGCGGGCCGCATCGAAATGCTCGGACTCGAGCGCGAGCACCCCCAGAGCGAACAGCGGATCGGCGCTTTGCGGCGCGCGGCGCAACAGCTCTTCGAACTGCTGGCGGCCCTCGTCGAGCCGGCCCTCGCCCACCAGCAGCCGGGCATAGGCCTGGCGCACCTCGGCGGAGTCCGGGTGCACGCCAAGAAACTTGCCCAGAATGGCCAAGGCTTCCGCGTGTGCCGGGTCGCCCGTTTCCTTGGCGGGGGCCGCGGCCGCCTGGGCGGCTGCGGGCGGGACATCGGACGCGGCGACATGCGGCCCGCCCTCCAGCAGGAGTTGGGCGACGCTCATCACCGCCAGTTCAGAATCGGGGCGTGCGGCCAGTGCCGCGCGGGCCTGGGCAACGGCTGCGGGGTTGTCCCCCACCGCGCGGGCCGCGCGGGCCACGATCAGATGCGCATCAAAGCCGCTGGCCGCCGTTGAGTAATACGGACGGGCCAGGGAATCGATGAGGATGAACCCCTGCGCCGGCTCGGGGGCGTGCGCCAGGACGCGTTGCAGCCGGTCGAGAATTTCAACAGGGTTGGGCGCGGCCGCAAGCTGGCGCTGCAGCAGGGGGCGCGCCTTTTCGTGCTGACCATTGGCTACCAGCAGGGATGAATAGGATTGCTCTGCCTCGTTGTCATGGGGCGCCAGCCGCAGCCAAAGATCGGCGGCGTCCAGCGCTTGCGCCAGCGCGCGCGCGTTGATGGCCACCTCGGCCGCACGCCGCGCCACGCGCGGATCGCGGGTTTGCTGGGCCACGAGCATAAGTTCGTTGAAGGCAGTGCCGGGCTCGTCGCGCTGAATGGCGATTTCGGCAATCATGAGGCGAAAAAGCAGTTCGCCGTTGAGATTGACCTTGGGCAGCGGATCGCCGGCACGCGCCCCGGCCGGGGCCGCAGCCGGCGCGACGGCCTGCGCCGGCGCTGCTGCATCGGCCTTGGCCGCCACCGGTGTGGAGGCGCAGCCTACGATGGGCCCTCCCGCCATCGCCAGCAGCAGGATAGTGACGGCGACCGGCAGGCCGCGGGGGGTAGTGCATTTGCCAAATTTCAGGGGCATCGGGGGTACGCCGCCGGGGCGCAGGATCACGGAAGGGTTCGTCATATTATCCCCCTCGCTCGGGCGCGCGGGCACCGAAATTGGCGCGGAAATGCGGCGAATTCGGCTGGGGTTCCGACCGGCGGAAGCCCCCGCCAGCCCGAAGGCAGGCGCGGCCGGAGAGCGCAAACCATGTTGGGGGGGCAATGCCCGAATTACCCGAGGTTGAAGTAACGGCCCGTGCGCTTGCGCAGCGCTTCGACGGGCACCAAGTTGAGGATATCCGGGTACACGATCATCGGCTGCGCTGGCCGGTGCCCCCCAGCCTGCCCGCCAAAGTGCGGGGACAAAAGATCGGGCATATCGGCCGGCGCGGCAAATACCTCCTGTGGCACCTGCCGGCCGGCGTGGTCATTTCGCACCTGGGCATGTCGGGGTCATGGCGCGTCCACGAGGCCGGTTCCATCCCGCCACGCCAGTTGCATGACCACATCGAGGTCCTGTGCGATGGCGCCGTGGCCCGCTTCAACGATCCACGGCGATTCGGCGCCCTGTTGTGGCATGCGGGCGCGGGCGACACCGTGCTGGGCCACCCGCTGCTCGCCGACCTGGGCATAGAACCCTTCGATACCCGCTTCGGCGGCCGCTGGCTGTGGGAGGCTACTCGTGGCCGGCGGGTGTCTATCAAGCAGGTGCTATTGGCGGGGAAGGCGGTTGTCGGGGTGGGCAACATCTACGCCACGGAAAGCCTCTACCACGCGCGCATCCACCCGGACACCGAAGCCGGGCGCATAGGCCCCTTGCGCTACGACCGCCTCGCGGCGGCGATCCTGCAGGTGCTGGGTCGCGCCATCGACGTGGGCGGCTCGACACTGCGCGATTTCACCAGCGTCGAGGGTGCCTCGGGCCGCTACACGGAATTTGCCCAGGCCTACAACCGCGCGGGCCTGCCCTGCGCGCGCTGCGGTACCGCCATTCGCAGGGCCGTGCAGGGCCAGCGCGCCACGTACTTTTGCCCCCGATGCCAACGCCGCTGATACATCAGTAACCGCCCCTAACCCCGCCCAATTCAGGCGGCTGCAAAAGCGCTGCTTCCGGGCCCTACTGTGCTAGTGTGCCAGCGTTGATTTCATGCGGTTTTCACCCCGTCGCTGCAGCCCGCTGCCGCAACGGTATCCCGGGCCCGTTGGCGCAACGACATGTCGGATCTCATAGACAGTTTTCAGCATTTCGGCGCATGGCGTGACACGCTGGCCACTTCCATCGACAAGCTGCGCCGCTGGCTTGCCGCCGGTCAACTGCTCGACGAGGATGCGGCGCGCCGGCTCGACCTCGCCCAGGAAAGACTGACGGGCGACAGCCTGGTGATCGCCTTCGTTGCGGAATTCTCGCGCGGCAAATCCGAGCTCATCAATGCCATCTTCTTTGCCGACTACGGCCGGCGGATCCTGCCCTCCGCGGCGGGCCGCACGACCATGTGTCCCACGGAGCTGATGTACGACGAAACCCTGCCGCCGTGCATCCGCGCCCTGCCCATCGAGACGCGCGCGCGCCTGGGCAATACCAGTGACTTCAAGCGCGCCGCAGTGGAGTGGCGCGTCTTCCCGCTGAACCCCGACTCCGCCGAAGGCATGCTCGAAGCCTTCAAGCTGGTTGCCGAGACGGTACGCGTCCCCGTGGACGAGGCGCGCATGTACGGACTCTTCGATCCGGACGACCCCGACGTGGCCGCCGCCATCGACGCCAACGGAACGATCGAAATCTCGAAATGGCGCCACGCGATCATCAACTTTCCGCACCCGCTGCTGCGCAACGGACTCGTGATACTCGACACTCCCGGCCTCAACGCCATCGGCACCGAGCCCGAACTGACGCTCTCGCTCGTGCCCAGCGCCCATGCGGTGCTGTTCGTGCTGGCGGCCGACGCAGGCGTCACGCGCAGCGATCTGGGCGTATGGCGCCACATCACGGGCAAGGAATCGGCCGGCACCAATCATCTGGCCATACTGAACAAGATTGACGGCCTTTGGGACCAGCTCAAGACCACGGCGGAAATCGATGCCGAAGTGCAACGCCAGGTCGTCAGCGTGGCGGAAACGCTGCAATTGGATCCGGCGCGCGTCTTCCCGGTGTCAGCGCAGAAGGGTCTCACGGCAAAAGTCACGCACAACGCAGATCTCCTGGCGCAGAGCCGGCTGCCCGCGCTGGAGGCGGCGCTGGTGGAGATGCTGGTTCCGGCCAAGCGCGACGTGGTGCGGCAAAAGACCCTGTCGGTGGTCGAGCGGGTGATCACCGAGGTACGCCAGACGCTGTCGGCCCGGGAACGCAGCCTCGTCGAGCAGCTCTACGAGCTGCGCTCGCTGCAGGGCAAGAACCAGGGGTCGGTCGAGCGCATGTTGCAGCGGGCGCAGGCAGAGCACGACGAATTTGAGGAGAACGTCCGCAAGATACTCGCGGTACGCAGCGTGCTTGGCCGCCTGGCGGATGAATCCTACGTCCACGTGCGGCTGGACGCCCTGCGCGGCAGCGTGCTGGCCACGCGCGAGCGCCTGCGCAAGTCACGGTTGACGCCGCAATTCACCGGGATCACGCGCGACTATTTCACCCAGTTGCGCTCGCTGCTGCGCAAGGGCAGTGCCGGCATGGCCGAGATCGAACGCATGATCCTGGGCGTGCAGCGCACTTTCGCCGAACAGGTGGGATGGAGCCTGCCCCCACCCATGCACTTCGACCTGGAAACCTACGTGGCGGAAGTCGACCAGCTCGAGGAAATCTACCGCAATCACTTTGGCGCGCTGACCCTGCTCACGCGCGACAAGTGGTCGCTCATCGAACGTTTCTTCGACACGGTGGTGGCACGCTCGCAATCCATATTCGCGGCGGCGGAGCGCGATTCCGAGGCCTGGATACGCTCGCTGCTGCCGCCGCTCGAAATGCAGGTGCGCGAGCAGCGCGCGCAGCTCAAGAAGCGCACTGAATCGGTAACCCGCATTCGCGATGCACAGGGATCGCTCGATGAACGCATCGGCCAGCTGGAGGACGCTCTGCAGGACGCGCAGCAGCAACTGGCCGAGCTCAAGCGCCATGCCGAGCGCATGCACCTGCACGACGAAACCCGCCAGAGCGCGGCCGCCGGCACGGCCATGAAGCCGGCGGAAGTGGCCCCGGCAATGAGGGCCGGCGGCTGACCCCCCGGGCCAGGATCCGCACGCCGCTAAAAGCGCACGCGGACGGCGCGGAAAACATCCCCTCTACCAGCGACGCGGGAACCGAAACAGACGCGGGGTTCGCCCGTGACCTGCTGGCATGGCAGGCCCGGCATGGCCGGCACGATCTGCCCTGGCAGAATACGCTGGACCCGTACCGCGTCTGGCTCAGCGAGATCATGCTGCAGCAGACCCAGGTGAGCACGGTGATCGGCTACTACGGCCGTTTCCTGCAGCGCTTCCCCGACGTAAAAGCACTGGCGGCAGCCCCGCTCGAAGAGGTCCTGCAATATTGGGCCGGCCTGGGCTACTACGCGCGCGCGCGCATGGCGCACCGCTGCGCGCAGGCGGTGGTACAACGCGCGGATGCCAAGTTTCCTGCTGCCGCCGCGGAACTCGAACAACTGCCGGGCATAGGGCCCTCGACGGCAGCGGCGATCGCCGCGTTCTGTTTCTCCGAGCGGGCCGCCATACTCGACGCCAACGTCAAACGCGTGCTCGCGCGCTACCGCGCGATCGACGGCGACCCCAAGCGCCCCGCGGTGCTCGCCCGCCTATGGGAAGCCGCGCGCGCGATGCTGCCACCGGCACGCGATATGGCGCGCTACACGCAGGGCATCATGGATCTGGGCGCCACCGTGTGCACCCGCAGCCGGCCGCAGTGCGGACTCTGCCCGGTCAGCGGCGGCTGCCAGGCGCGGCTGCAGGGGCGCGTGGCGGAGTTGCCGCAGCGCAGCCCGGTTGCGCAGCGCGCGCAACGCAACCTGCACTTGCTGGTGGCCGTGCAAGGCAACGCGGTACTCGTGGAGCAGCGGCCACCAACGGGCATCTGGGGCGGGCTCTTGAGCCTGCCGGAGTTTGCCCAAACCCAGGCATTGCAGGACACGGCGCGGGCGCTGGGCGCGCGCACGCTGGAGGCGCTGCCCGAGCGCCTGCACGGTTTCACCCATTTCACGCTGGCCTTCACGCCGCATGTGGCGCGCCTTGCCGATGCCCCTGTTGGGGTACCTGCCGCGCATGACGCCCCATCCCGCCGCTGGCTGCCGCTTGCCGACGTGGAAACCGCGGCCTTGCCCGCTCCCATACGGACGTTGCTGCGCGACATCCGGGGCGCCTGAATCGCGCGCAATCCCTGGGCGCGGGCGGGATGGGGCCGGGCATACAATCGCGCTCGCTTTCATACCTCAATTTCCTTCATAAGGCACCCGACCCCCATGAAGCGTTCTCTCGCTCCTTTCGGCACGCTCCTCCTTGCCTTCGGCGCCCAAGCGGCCAATGTTCCCGCGCCGGGCGCGGCTTACCCGGGGACCATCAACCTGGGCGTTGACTTGCGCGATACGGCCCACAAGGTCTTTCGCGTGCAGGAATTCATCCCGGCAGCGCCGGGGGCGATGGATCTGCTCTATCCGCAGTGGACGCCGGGCGAGCACGGCCCCACCGGGCCGATAGCGAATGTGAGCGGCCTCGTGATCAGCGCCAACGGCCAGCCGCTGGCGTGGCGCCGGGACCTCGACGACATGTACCGGATCCATATCGATGTGCCCGCGGGCGCCAAAGGCCTGGATGTGTCCTTCGTGTTTCTCTCACCAGGGCCGGGCGGAATTTTTGGGGCGGGTGCGTCGGCGACGCCAGCTTTGACCGTGCTTGAGTGGAACCAGGTGGTGTTCTACCCGGCGGGCTACGACGCCCGCAAGGTCACCGTGGAGCCCACGATCAGCCTGCCGGCCGACTGGGGCTGGGCGACCGCGCTGGAGCCGTCCGCCGACAAGGACAAGACACCGGGCGGGGCATTACGCTTCGCTCCGGTCAGCCTGGAAACGCTGGTGGACTCACCGTTGGGAACCGGCCGCCATTTCCGCCAGATCGCGCTGTCCGACAGCCCGGTTCCGGTGCGGCTCAATCTTTTTGCCGACCGGCCGGAAAACCTGCTCGCCACGGAAGAACAGATCCATCAACAGCAGCGTCTCGTCCGGGAAGCGGCGGCACTGTTTGGCGCGCGCCATTACCGCCATTACGATTTTCTCTTCGTGCTGTCCGATATGACGGCGCATTTCGGGCTCGAGCACCACGAATCCAGCGACGACCGGCTGGGCGCGGAATATTTCACTGACCCCGACTATTACCTCTCGGGCGGCAGCCTGCTGTCCCATGAGTACACCCATTCCTGGAACGGCAAGTTCCGCCGTCCTGCCGGCCTGCTAACGCCCAACTACAACGTGCCCATGAAGGGCGATCTCCTCTGGGTCTACGAGGGGCTGACCACCTACTGGGGCGAAGTGCTGGCGGCGCGCAGCGGAGCGCGCAGCGTTGCGCAGTTCCGCGACGTGATGGCCGATACCGCGGCTGAAATGGAGTACACGCCGGGACGCACGTGGCGCCCGCTGCAGGACACGGCCGATGAAGCTCAGATTCTCTACACCTCGGCGGGTGCATGGCGACGCTCGCGCCGCAGCGTCGACTTCTACCCGGAGGGCTCGCTCGTCTGGTTGGACGCGGACACGCTGATCCGCGAGGCCAGCCACGGTGAGCGTTCCCTCGATGATTTCGCGCGGGCATTCTTCGGCCAGAACGACGGCGAGGTGACGCCCCGCCCCTACACCTTCGAGGATGTGGTGGCCGCGCTGGACAAGGTGCAGCATTACGACTGGGCGAATTTCCTGCGCGCCCGCCTCGACAGCAAGAGCCCCAGCGCGCCGCTGGACGGCATCGTGCGCGGCGGCTGGAAGCTGGTCTACACCGATGAGCCCAATTCCGTCATCAAGGCCAGGGAGAAGGTCCGCAAGAGCCTGGATCTTGCGAGCTCGCTGGGCCTGGAGGTGGACGCCGGTGAACCGGCGGGCCGGCTGGGCGATGTCCTGTGGAAGAGTCCCGCGTTCGAGGCGGGTCTGGCACCCGGAATGCGCCTGGTGGCCGTGAACGGCACGCGCTTTACCCCCGAACTGCTCAAGGACGCCATCAAGAACGCCAAGTCCGGCAGCCAAGCCATGGAATTGCTGGTGGAAGACTTCGACCAGTTCCGCACGGTGAAGATCGACTACCACGGCGGTTTGCGCTATCCGCACCTGGTACGCATCGACAATACCGACGAGCGCCTGGACGCCATCGCGCACGCGCGCGCCGCGAAGTAGGCGCCGTCCGGGGCGGCAGCTGGTCCGTCAAGCAGGGCGGGGCCCGAACCGGGCGCCGCCCTGCCCTCAATGACCCGGCGTCGCCGCCGGGCAATCCCCGAGGCGCCGGGCGCTCAGCGTGCTGCGCATGTCGACTGCCTGACCATTGATGGTGGCGGTGGAGTCGATGGCGCCATTGAGGCTGGTGGCGGTGAACGTGACGTCGCCGGTGGCCTTGATGGCAAAGATGCCCGCGCATTCCATCGCGAAGTGGAAGCTGCTGCCGGCATACGCGCTGTTGGTGTACGCGCAGCCTGTGGCGCCCGGTGACGAGAGCCGGCCCAGGAGCCGCGAGGGGTCGCGCGCATCTTCAGCGGTGAGGCAATGCTCGATTGCCATGGGCGCGAGATTCAACGGCAGGCCCACCGCCTGGGTCTGGGCGCCAATCTGCCAGAGCCCCGGGGTGGGCATCTGCGCACCCGCCGTCAGGGGTAGGGCCAGAAGGACAGCGAAAAGCCGGGTTTTTTGCAGCATGGGCGTCTTTGGGATTGCTGGAAAATCCAGCATACGCTGGTTGGCAGCTTGCTTTCGGGCATGCCGTCCTGTTGAAATACCGCCCGCCCGCGCGGCGTGCCGGATTGCGCAGGCCAACGCTGACGCCTTTCCCGCTACCCCACCCAACTCAGGAGGCTGTAGATGTCCCATCACGCAAAGCGCTCGCGCCTATTTCAAGCAATCGCACTTGTCACTTTTGCCGCATCCGTCAGTATGGCCCAGGCCGATGACGGAACCCACGTGGGCGTTGCCCTGACGGCGGGTCTCTCGGGCATCGGGGGCGATCTGGGCGTCAATATCAACGATTATCTTGGCGTGCGGGCCTCGGTGAGCGACTTCAGCTTCAGTCGATCGGGCAATTACGGTACCAGCGTGGGCTGGGATGCGAAGCTGAAGCTGTTCCAGGCGGGCGCCCTGCTGGATGTATATCCGTTTGCGGGCGTATTCCACCTAACCGGCGGCGTCGTGAAGGACGGCAACAAATTCAGCCTCAATGGCCGACCCTCCAGCGGCACGTACACCTTCAACGGCGTTTCCTATAACGCCACGGACATTGGCAATGCCGCGGCTTCCGTGGAGTGGAACAAGGCAGTGCCCTACGTCGGCCTGGGCTGGGGGAACCTGTCGGGCTCCAAGGGCTTTCATTTCACTACGGACTTAGGGGCGCTGATAACTGGCAAGCCCACGGCGACGCTCACGGCCACCTGCAACAACCCATCCGTCTGCGGAACTTTCCAGACCGATATCGCCGCGGAGCAGACCAAGCTGCAAAACGACGTGCGCAACGTCACGTTCTGGCCTGTGATCCGCTTCGCCATCGGCTACGCCTTCTGACGGGCGCCGCAGCAGGCGGGGCCTTGGCAGGGAGGGCGTCGCCCTCCTTGCCGCTTTAGCGCCACATATCGCGCATCTGCGCCGCGAGGTCGATGGCGGCGGGAACCGGCTGGCCCGATCCGGCA
>CAIQGU010000367.1 GCA_903871435.1 uncultured Burkholderiales bacterium
CCAATGTGCGCCTGCCGCTCGACCTGGCCCGCGTGCCGGCCGCCGAGGCCGCGCGCCGCGTCGATGCGGCGCTTGCGCTGGTTGGCCTTGCGGAGTTTTCGGCTGCGCTCCCGCGGACGCTGTCGGGTGGCATGCAGATGCGCGTATCGATCGCGCGCAGCCTGGTGACGCAGCCGCAATTGCTGCTTATGGACGAACCCTTCGGCGCGCTCGATGAAATCACCCGCTACAAGCTCGACGCCGAACTTCTCGATCTTTGGCGCGCGCAGGGTCTTACCGTCGTGTTCGTCACGCACTCGATCCAGGAGGCCGTCTTTCTTTCTAGCCGCGTCATCATGATGGCGGCGCGGCCCGGACGGGTCACCGACGACGTGGTGATCGATGAGCCGTACCCGCGCCGGCCGGAATTCGCGGTGTCGGCGCGTTTCAGCCAGTACGCTCGGCGGCTGCAGGAAAGCCTGTTGCAGGCCAGCGGAGGGGCCGATGCCGCCGCCGGGCAAAGCCCTGCGCAGGACCCTGCGCAAGGCCCGGCCCGGGACGCAGGCGCAGCGCGTGATGCGGGTGCCGGCACATGAACAGCAAGCCACGCAACAGCACACGCGGTACATCAGATCGCGCGGACCGCGTGGCGCGCATCGCCTATCCGCTGCTGGTCGGGATCCTGTTCCTGGCCGCGTGGCAGGGTCTGGTTACCGGACTGGAACTGCCGCCCTACCTCGTTCCCTCGCCCGTGCTCATGATCAAAACCCTGGTCGCCGACTGGCCGGCGCTGGGCGTGGCCTTGCTGGTGACCGTGCGCATCACCCTGCTCGCGTTCGTCGTGGCCACCGTGACCGGCGTGCTGATCTCGTTCCTGTTCGTGCAAAGCCGCTTGATTGAAACCGCGTTCTTCCCCTTTGCCGTGCTTCTGCAGGTGACACCCATCGTCGCAGTCGCGCCATTGGTGATCATCTGGGTCAAGGACCCGGCCATCGCCATGATCATCTGCGCCGCGCTGGTGGCCCTGTTCCCGGTGATCGCCAACACCACGCTGGGACTGCGCAGCGTCGATCCCGACCTGCTCAGTTATTTTCGCCTGCAGCGCGCGACCCGCACGCAGATCCTGGTGCGCCTGCGCATCCCCAGTGCCTTGCCGTATTTCTTTGGCGGGCTGCGCATCTCCAGCGGGCTTGCGCTGATCGGCGCGGTGGTCGCCGAATTCGTCGCCGGCACCGGCGGCACCGGGGCGGGGCTTGCCTATCAGATCATGCAGGCCGGCTTCCAGCTCAATATTCCGCGGATGTTCGCTGCCCTGCTGCTGATTTCACTCACCGGCATGGCCCTGTTCACGATCATGGCCTGGCTCAGCCGCGCAGCCCTGGGTTCCTGGCACGCCAGCGAGATATCGTACGATCGCTAGAACGAGCCGCAGGCAACCGCGGTGCGAAAGAGCAAACAGCAGAGCAAACAGCAGAGCAAACAGCGGAGGAAACAGCGCATATGAAACTCATCGGTAAATCCGCCATCGTCACCGGATCGGCCAGCGGTATCGGGCGGGCTATCGCCGAGCTGTACGCGCGCGAAGGCGCCGCAGTGGCCATCGCCGACGTCAATCTGGAGGCCGCGCAGGCCGTCGCGGCGGCCATTGTCAAGGCGGGCGGCAAGGCCATCGGCATCGCCATGGATGTGACGAACGAGGCGGCCGTCGACGCCGCTACGGACCAGGTGGCGCAGACCTTCGGTGCCGTGGACATCCTCGTCTCCAACGCCGGCATCCAGATCGTCAACCCGATCGAAAACTATGCGTTTTCCGACTGGAAGAAAATGCTCGCCATCCACCTGGACGGTGCCTTCCTCACGACCAAGGCGGCCCTGCGGCACATGTATCCGGACAACCGGGGCGGGACGGTCATCTACATGGGCTCGGTGCATTCCCACGAAGCCTCGCCGCTCAAGTCCGCCTACGTAACGGCCAAGCATGGCCTGCTGGGCCTGGCGCGCGTATTGGCCAAGGAAGGCGCCGCGCATAACGTGCGCTCGTATGTGATCTGCCCGGGTTTCGTGCGCACGCCCCTGGTGGACAAGCAGATACCCGAACAGGCGCGGGAACTGGGCATCAGCGAAGCCGAGGTGATCCGCAAGGTCATGCTGGGCGCAACCGTCGACGGCATTTTCACGACGGTGGACGATGTCGCCCAGACCGCGCTCTTTCTCGCGGCTTTCCCGTCAGCCGCGTTGACGGGGCAGTCGGTTGTCGTCAGTCACGGCTGGTTCATGCAGTAGCGCCACAAGCATCGCGATGCACCTGCAAACGCTCAGCCTGCCGCTGGAGGAAAGCGGCTTCGCATTCGTGCCCGCGCAGGCCATGCAGGTGGCGCTGGCGCAGTGCGGGCTGGCCGACTGGGACACTTTCGCGCAGAGCTGGAACGACCTTGGCCTGGACCGGTACATGGCCGACGGCGGGCGCTACCGGCGGCGCCGTCACGCGGCTTTCGCCGTAGGGCCGGGCACCATCCTGCGCAAGCCGCACCAGCCCCATTACCAGAGCCGCGACTACAACCCTCTCAACGGCGGGCTTGAACGCTGGTTCGAACCCATCACGGACGCAATGGGCCGGCACGCCGCGCTGCAGGCGGTGCTGCGCCTGGGCTATGCCATATTCGACGGGCTCACACCGCAAGATACCCGCCCCCCCGCATGGCACGTCGAGGTTCATCAGTTTCGCGTGGAGGCGCGCACGGGCCAGCCCGGAATGCCCACGCCGGAGGGCATGCATCGTGACGGGGTCGACTGGGTTCTGGTGCTGCTGGTACGCCGCCAAAATGTTGCCAGCGGGACCACCACCATCCTCGACCTGGCGCGCCACCCCGTGGGGCGCTTCACGCTGGAGGCACCGCTGGATACCGCGCTCGTCGATGACGGCCGTGTGTTCCATGGCGTCACGGCCATCGAGCCCCTGGACGCCGACGCGCCCGGCTACCGCGATGTTCTTGTCGTGACCTTCCGGCGCTAGCCGGCCCTCTGCGCGTGCTCTGGCTCTTTGCGCCGGCAGTGACGAAGGCAGGCCAAGCGGGCCGAGGTCCTGCGGTCGATCAATTGCGACCGGCCATCCGGCGGTTGATCCACAACGCGCTCAAGGTGCACAAGGCTCCGGCCAGCAGGTAGAAGCTGAGAAAGCCCAGGCCAAAGCGCGTGCACATGTAGAGAGCCATGAACGGCGCAAACCCGGCACCGACCAGCCACGCCAGGTCGTTGGTGAGAGCCGCCCCTGTATAGCGAAAGCGCGGTGCAAAGCTGGCGTTCATGGCACCCGCCGCCTGGCCGTAGGACAGTCCCAGCAGGGTAAAACCGATCATCAGAAACAGGTCCTGGCCCAGCGTGCCGCCGTCCAGCAGCGTGGGCGCAAAGCCGCTGAAGACGGCGATCAAAATGGCCAGCGTACCCAGGGTATTGCGCCGGCCGATGCGGTCGGCAATGAGACCCGAAGCGACGATGCCGCCCGCCCCCAGGAAGGCGCCGACGATCTCGATCACGAGAAATTCACTCACCGACTGGTGCGAATAAAGATGGATCCAGGAGAGCGGGAAAACGGTCACCAGATGGAACAGCACATAGCTGGCCATGGCACCGAAGGCGCCGATCACGACCACGTATCCCTGCGAGCGGAAAAACTCCCGGCCGTCGGCCGGCTTGAGTTCGCGTTCATTGAAGAGCTGATCGAATTCATGGGTCACCACCAGACGCAGCCGGGCGAAGAGCGCCACCAGGTTGACCGCGAGCGCCACGAAAAAGGCGTAACGCCAGCCCCACGACAGAAAATCCTCTTCCGAGAGGCTGCCATAGAGGTAGGCAAACAGCCCGCTGGCCAGGATGAAACCCACCGGGGCGCCCAGCTGGCTCATCATGGCGTACCAGCCGCGCCGGCCTTTGGGCGCGCTCAGCGCCAACAAGGACGGCAGTCCGTCCCACGATCCACCGAGCGCAACACCCTGCCCGACGCGAAAAAATGCCAGCAGGAATATGGCCAGGCCACCAAGGCTGTCGTATCCCGGCAGAAAGGATATTCCGGCGGTGGAGGTGCCCAGGAGGAACAGCGCCAGCGTCAGTTTGGTGCCACGGCCGTAGCGGCGCTGGATCATCATGAAGAAAAACGAACCGACGGGCCGCGCGATGAAGGCGAGTGAAAAGATGGCGAATGCGTTGAGCGTGCCCTGCAGGCGTTGTTCCTGAGGAAAGAACACCATGGGGAATACGAGCACGGAGGCAATGCCGTATACGAAATAGTCGAAGTATTCCGACACGCGCCCGATGACCACGCCGATGGCGATATCGCCCGGTGCCACGCCATGACCGGAGGCATTGCCCGTGCCGAACGGCGCGCCCGGGGACACGCGAGCGCCTGCGCCGCTACCGTCCTGAGCCATGCTGCCTGCCATCATCCGTGCCCCTTGATTTTCAACTTCAGCAAGCCCCCGCACTCGTGTGGTCCGGCAACGCCGGTAAACCCCCCGCCACCGTACGGTCTACGCCCTGAAACCAACTTTGTTTATATGTAAAATGCCGCACCACAGCAAAAGGTGCAGGCGTGGAAGTAACAAGGTGTAGGCGCATTATGGCCTGTCTGCGATCTGAACGCAGCAGTTCCCCCCGAGCGCGTTTTCATTGGGCATTACCGGCAAGACTGGGCATACTCGGCGCCGCGCTGGCGTTGGCGGGGTGCAACACGGTCTTGATGCACCCTTCCGGCGATGTTGCCTTGCAGCAGGGCCAGCTCATCGTGGTTTCGACCATCCTGATGCTGCTGATCATCGTGCCGGTGATCGTCCTCACCTTCGTATTTGCCTGGCGCTATCGCCAGTCCAACCGCGCGGCCGACTACCAGCCCGATTGGGACCATTCGATCCAACTGGAACTGGTCATCTGGGCGGCCCCGCTGCTCATCATCATCGCGCTGGGGGCCATCACCTGGATCAGCACGCACACGCTGGACCCCTACCGGCCGCTGCGGCGCCTGGACGCGAACCGCCCGTACAGTCCCAGTGCCAAGCCCTTGACCATAGAAGTAGTCGCGCTCGACTGGAAGTGGCTGTTCCTGTACCCGGACCAGGGTATAGCCGTGGTCAACGACCTGGCGGCCCCGGTGGATATGCCCATCGAATTCCGGATCACGGCCGAAACGGTGATGAACTCCTTCTTCATTCCCGCGCTGGCCGGCCAGATCTACGCCATGCCCGGCATGGAAACCCAGTTGCATGCGGTGATCAACCATGCCGGGGACTACCGGGGATTTTCCGCCAACTACAGTGGTGCGGGCTTCTCGCAGATGCACTTTCAGTTCCACGGCTTGAGCGCGGCCGACTTTGACCACTGGGTGCAAGCGGTCAAGGCCGGCGGCGGATCTCTGGACCGGGCTGGCTACCTGGCACTGCAAAAGCCCAGCGTCAGCGAGCCCATCCATCGCTACGGCGCGGTCGAGGCCGGTCTTTACCAGGCCATCCTCAACCGCTGCGTGGCCGTCGGCACACCGTGCATGCACGACATGATGTCGGTGAACCATTCCACCCCTACCACCGGAATGCGCCAGGACACGGCAGCGTCCATGGCCATGGCGCCGGACGCGATGGTCATGCCCGCGCCCGGCACGCACCCGCACCGCGACTGACGCCACCGCCGCGCAAGCAACCGTATTGGCGAACCCGAGAGCGCACCTCATGTCTTTGCAACCCGACTTTCTCAAGCTCCTCCTGGGCCGGCTGACCCTCGAGGACATCCCCTATCACGAACCCATACTGATCGGCACTTTCATCGGCGTCAGCCTGGGCGCGTTGGGCGTGCTGGGCGCCCTCACCTGGTTCCGCCTGTGGGGTCCGCTCTGGCGCGACTGGATCACCAGCATCGACCACAAGAAGATCGGGGTGATGTACATCGTGCTGGGCCTGATCATGCTGCTGCGCGGATTTGGCGACGCCGTCCTCATGCGCCTGCAGCAGGCCATATCGTTCGGC
This sequence comes from uncultured Burkholderiales bacterium, assembly GCA_903871435.1. Lineage (GTDB taxonomy): Bacteria > Pseudomonadota > Gammaproteobacteria > Burkholderiales > Burkholderiaceae_F > GJ-E10. The sequence goes on from CAIQGU010000367.1 coordinate 5,985, forward strand.
GACTCGGCCGGTTTCCTGCCGCCGCACCATTACGACCAGCTCTTTTCCGTGCACGGCGTGATCATGATCTTCTTCGTGGCCATGCCCTTTGTCACCGGGCTCATGAACTTCGTCGTGCCGCTGCAAATCGGCGCGCGCGACGTGGCCTTCCCCTTCCTCAATAACTTCAGCTTCTGGATGACCGCCGGTGGCGCCATCCTGGTGATGGTCTCCCTGTTCGTCGGCGAATTCGCGCGCACCGGCTGGCTCGCGTACCCACCACTGTCGGGAATCGCGGCCAGTCCGGACGTGGGAGTCGACTATTACATCTGGTCGCTGCAGGTGGCGGGGGTGGGCACCATGCTGTCCGGGGTAAACCTCATCGCAACCATCGTGAAGATGCGCGCTCCGGGCATGACGATGATGAAGATGCCCATCTTCACCTGGACGGCGCTGTGCACGAACGCGCTCATCGTGGTGGCCTTCCCCGTGCTGACGGCGGTCCTGGCGCTGCTGTCCATGGACCGGTACCTGGGAACGCACTTCTTTACCAACGACATGGGCGGCAACGCCATGATGTATGTCAACCTCATCTGGGTCTGGGGTCACCCGGAGGTCTACATCCTCATCCTGCCCGTGTTTGGCGTTTTCTCCGAAGTGGTCGCCACGTTTTGCGGCAAGCGGCTCTTCGGCTACGCGTCGATGGTGTACGCCACGGTGGTCATCACCATACTGTCCTACCTCGTATGGCTGCACCACTTCTTCACCATGGGTTCGGGCGCCAGCGTCAATTCGTTCTTCGGCATCACGACGATGGTGATTTCCATCCCGACGGGGGCCAAGGTCTTCAACTGGCTGTTCACGATGTATCGCGGCCGCATCCGCTTCGAGCTGCCCATGCTGTGGACGATGGGGTTCATGGTCACGTTTGTCATCGGCGGCATGACGGGCGTGCTGCTGGCCGTGCCGCCCGCCGATTTCGTCCTGCACAACAGCCTGTTCCTCATCGCGCACTTCCACAACGTCATCATCGGCGGCGTGGTGTTCGGCGCGATGGCCGGCATCAACTACTGGTTCCCCAAGGCCTTCGGCTACCGCCTCGATCCCTTCTGGGGCCGATGCTCCTTCTGGTTCTGGCTGGTGGGCTTTTATTTCGCGTTCATGCCCCTCTACGTGCTGGGCCTGATGGGCGTGACCCGCCGCCTGAGCCATTTCGACGACCCATCATTGCAGATCTGGTTCCAGCTGGCCGCGGTGGGCGCGGGTTTCGTCGCGCTGGGCATCGTCTCGATGATCATCCAGTTCGTCGTGAGCTTCCTGCGCCGCGACGCGCTGCGTGACACCACGGGAGACCCCTGGGATGGCCGCACCCTGGAATGGTCGACCTCGTCGCCGCCCCCGGCCTATAACTTTGCCTTCACGCCCGTGGTTCACGAAAACGACGCCTGGACCGACATGAAGCGGCGCGGTTATGTGCGCCCCGTCGAGGGCTTCATCCCCATCCACATGCCCAGGAACACCGCCGCGGGGTTCGTGCTCGCCATGCTCAGCACCGTCTGCGGATTTGCGCTGGTCTGGCAGATGTGGCCGCTTGCCGCGCTCTCCTTTGCGGTGCTGATCGCGGGCACGATATTCCACACCTTCAACTACAACCGGGACTTCCACATTCCGGCCGCCGACGTCGGTCGCGTGGAGCATGCCCGCACCCAATTGCTGACCAGCCATGTCTGAGATCGCCACCAGCGTCCCCGCCGGCGGCGGCGCGCCGCAGTTTCACCTGACCACCGAGCACCACCCGGAGAACGGCACCTTGCTGGGTTTCTGGCTGTACCTGATGAGCGATTGCTTCATCTTTGCCTGCCTGTTCGCGTGCTACGGCGTGCTGGGACGAAGCTATGCGGGCGGCCCCACCGGCGCGGAACTGTTCGAACTGCCCATCGTGGCCGTCAACACCGCGCTCCTGCTGCTCTCCTCCATCACCTACGGTTTCGCCATCCTCGAGATGCAACGCGGCCGCAAGACGCCGGTGCTGGCCTGGCTGGCCTTGACCGGCGTGCTCGGCGCGTCTTTCGTCGGGATCGAACTCACCGAGTTCGGGCATCTGGTCGCCGAAGGCGCCGGTCCCCAGCGCAGCGCGTTCCTGTCATCGTTCTTCACCCTGGTGGGCACGCATGGACTGCACGTCTCGTTCGGCATCATCTGGTTGCTCACGCTGATGGTCCAGGTGGGGCGGCTCGGGCTCACCGAAGCCAACCGCCGCCGGCTCCTCTGCCTGTCGATGTTCTGGCACTTTCTGGACGTGGTGTGGATCGGCGTGTTCACCTTCGTCTACCTAATGGGAGTGTTGCCATGAGCACGGCTGGAGTGCCAAATGGCGGGTCACAGGGCGGGCCACACGACGGGTCAAGCGTCGGGTCGGTCGACGCAAATCGCGCCGAAGCGCTGGTACACGGTGATCACCACGACACCGCGGCCAGTCACTCCACCCTGCGGGGCTATCTCACCGGCTTTGCGCTGTCGGTCCTGCTCACCGCCGTGCCCTTCTGGCTCGTGATGCACAAGGCCATCGCCAACCCGGGCTTGCTGGCCTTCGTCATCCTGGCCTTTGCCGCCGTGCAGATCGTCGTCCACATGGTGTACTTCCTCCACATGAATGCCCAGTCCGAAGGCGGCTGGACGATGCTCGCGCTCATCTTCACGCTGGTGCTCGTGATCATCGCGCTCAGTGGATCGCTCTGGGTGATGTATCACCTCAACGAAAACATGATGCCCGCATCGGCCCAGCAGATGCGCAACATGCCATGACGGCAGTACAGATCCCGGACGACGCGCCGGCTGCGCCCCGCGGCTCCGGCGCCCGCATTGCCGTGGTGCTCGCTGCGCTGGTCGGCTTTGCCCTGTTCATCGCGCTGGGTACCTGGCAGCTGGAGCGCCGCGCCTGGAAACTCGACCTGCTGGCGCGCATCGAGGCGCGTGTGCATGCCGCGCCGGTGGCGGCTCCGGGCCCCGGCGAATGGGCCGAGGTCAGCGCGGCGCGCGACGAATACCGCGCGGTGCAGACGAGCGGCGTCTTCCTGTACGACAAGGAGACCACCGTGCAGGCGGTAACGGCGCTGGGACCGGGGTTCTGGGTCATTACACCGTTGCGCGCTGCCGACGGCACCGTCGTGCTGATCAATCGGGGTTTCATTCCCACGCAACGGCGCGATGCCGCGTCGCGCAGCGCGGCCAATCCCCCCGGGGAGGTAATCGTTACCGGCCTGCTGCGCATCAGCGAACCGGGTGGCACCCTGCTGCGCCGTAACGTCCCGGCCATGGATCTTTGGTATTCGCGCGATGTCGCGGCCATTGCGGCAAGCCGCAAGCTGACGGCGGTTGCGCCCTATTTCATCGATGCCGCGGCGCCGCCGCCGGGACCGGCGGCGGCCAGCCCGGACGCGCCGGTGGGCGGGTTGACCGTGCTGACCTTCAACAACAACCATCTCGTCTACGCCATCACCTGGTTTGCGCTCGCCCTGATGTCGGCAGTAGGC
>CAIQGU010000368.1 GCA_903871435.1 uncultured Burkholderiales bacterium
GCAGGCGCCGCTGGTGTTCCCGCTGTTCGCGGGCGAGCGCGTCGAGGGCGATACGCCGCGGCGGCTCCGTCATGCTCAGCGCCTCGCGCACGCTGGTTTGCATGCGAAAAAACGGTGAATGGATGCGCACCGGAGGAACGACGCCGTGCAGCACCACGGCATCGACCTTTTCGAGCCGCTCGGGCGGGTCACGCAATGGGCCGGCCGGCAGCAGCAAGCCGTTGCCCAGGCCGCTTCCGCTGACCACGACGATTTCCATGTCACGCGCCAGGCGCCGGTGCTGCAGGCCGTCGTCGGCGATGAGCAGGTCGCAATCGGCGTTGGACGCGAGCAGCAGCCGCGCGGCTGCGATGCGGTCGCGGCCCACGGCCACGGGACACCCGGCAATATGCCGCACGAGCAGCGGCTCATCGCCGCACAGTGCAGGGTCCGTTTCCGGTTCGACCAGTACGGCGCCTTCGGCCGAGCCGCCAAATCCGCTGGCCACCACGCCCGGCGTCCAGCCACGGCCGCGCAAGGCGCGGACGAGTTCGATGACGAGGGGAGTCTTGCCGGTGCCGCCAACCGTGAGGTTGCCCACCACGAGCACCGGAACCGGCAGCCGCACCGGCCGGCGGTAGCCCAGGCGGTAAGCCACGGAGCGGCCACCGCGCCAGACCCGATGCACGAGGTGCAGCGGGAGCAGGAGATAGGCCAGCAGGCCGCGGTGCTGCCAGGCGCGCCGGACGCGCCGGTGCGCCCAGCTGCGCAGCACCGCGGGCAGGCCCGCGCTCATTCGAGACTCATTCGAGACTCATCCGCGACTCCTGCGCAACGCATCGGCAATGCTCCGGCGGCTCAGGGCCGGCCGTTGGTCCGGTGTTGCGTCGCGAAACTCAGCCGCGACAGCCCCGCATTGCGCGCCGCCTCCATGACCGTGATGACCGACTGGTGGGGCGCCTGGGCGTCCGCGTTGATGACCACGACGGGATCGTTGAGCTTGGCTGCTGCGGCGCGCAGCAGGTCGGTGAGAGTTGCCGAATCGCTGACCGGGACCACGGTGCGGCCCAGGGCGAAGCGCCCGTCGGCGCTGATACCCACCTGTATTTCCTGCGGCCGCGCTGCTGCCTGGTTCGGATCGGCCGAGGGCAACTCGATCTGCAGCTGGGCAAATCGCGAGTAGGTGGTGCTGACCGCCAAAAAAATCAGCACCACCAGCAGCACGTCGATGAGCGGGATCAGGTTGACTTCCGGATCCTCGGCATGGCCGCGCCGGAATTTCATGTGCCGGTGCGCGCGGCGCGCGGGTCGGTGTAGAGCGCCTCGACCAGGCGCTGGGCCTGCTGCTCGAGCTCGACGAGGAAGTCGTCGATCCGCGCCCGGAAGATGCGGTAGGACAGCACCGAGGGGACGGCGACGATGATGCCGAAAGCGGTTGAATAGAGCGCAATGGAGATGCCCTGCGCCAGCTGTTGCGGGTTCGCGCCGCCTTGCTGCGAGGCGAAGATGTCGATCATGCCAACCACCGTGCCCAGCAACCCGAGCAGGGGCGCTATGGATCCGATGGCCCCGAGCAGCGCGAGGTAGCGCGCGAGCTGGTGGGCGACGTGACCGCCGGCCACTTCCAGCGCCTTGGTGGTGATCTCACGCGTCGACCCCGCTGTACGCAGGCCGGCCGCAAACAAAAAGCCCAGTGCGGAACTCGACTGCAGTTTGTCCAGCACGTCGAGATTGATCTGGCGCCGGGTGTACAGGTTCAGGACGTCGCCCAGCAGATTGGCAGGCAGTACCCGGCTGCGGCGCAGGGCGATGCTGCGCTCGATGATGAGGGCCAGTCCGACGATGGAAGCAAAGATGAGCGGCCAGACGGGCCAGCCCAGGGTTTGAACGATGGCGAACACAGAGGTGATTCCGATCGGCAAAAGCCCGAAGTGTAGAGCCGAACCTGCAGCCGCATCGGCGTAACGGCCGGACGGCCGATGCGCATCGCCAGTGCGCTGCAGCATCCCTGCAGCCTGTGGACAAGTTTGTGGAGAAGTATCCTAAGCGCGTTCGAAATAAGGGCCTGTGCAGAGCCCGTTTCCTGCGCAAGTGTCCGATCGTTGCTATAAAAGCATATAAAATCAATAAGTTATGGCATTACGCTGCAGGTGCTGCCGCCTGCGCGGGTGATACTGCCATTGGCGGTAAATTTGTGGAAACCTCACGGATCACAACGGCGCATGGACCCTGTCTCGGCAAGGCAAAACCCTGATTTGGCGCGGGTTTGCATCACAGTTTCGCAGTTGAACCGCGCTGTCTCCGGCGCCTTGCAGGAGCAGTTTGGTGTGCAGCGCGTGCGCGGCGAACTGGCCGCGCTGACCCGGGCTGCCAGCGGCCACTGGTATTTCACGCTCAAGGACGCCAGCGCGCAGGTCCGCTGTGTGATGTTCCGCAGCCGCAACGCTCAGCTCGATTTCGCGCCGCGCGATGGCGATGAGGTGGAGGTCAGCGCGGCGGTAGCGCTCTACGAGGCGCGGGGCGAATTCCAGCTCACCGTCGACCATATGCGGCGTTATGGCGCGGGCCGCCTGTGGGAGGAGTTCCTGCGCCTGCGCCAGCGCCTCACCGCCGAGGGCCTGTTCGACGCATCGATCAAGCGGGCGCTGCCGGCTTTGCCCCAGCGGGTGGGCGTGATCACCTCCCGGCAAGCGGCCGCCCTGCGCGACGTGCTCACGACGCTGCGCCGGCGCGCACCCTATGTTTCCATCATCCTGTACCCGGTACCGGTACAGGGGGCCGAAGCCGGCGGCCGGATCGCGGCCATGCTGGCCACGGCGTCACTGCGTGCGGAAGTCGATGTGCTGCTGCTGGTTCGCGGCGGCGGATCCATCGAGGACCTGTGGTCGTTCAACGAAGAAGGGGTGGCCCGGGCCATCCGGGCCAGTGCCATTCCGGTGATCGTCGGCGTCGGCCATGAGTCGGATTTCACCATCGCCGATTTCGCTGCCGACCTGCGCGCGCCCACGCCCACCGCGGCGGCCGAACTGGTGGCGCCGGAGCGCGAAGCGCTGCTGCGCGAGGTCGGCTCACGCATCCGTGCACTGAGCCGGGCGATCGAACGCCGCATGGGCGATCACGCGCAGCAGCTCGACCATGCGGTCCGCCTGCTGGCGTCGCCGCGGGGCCCGATACGTGGCCTCGAAGGCCGTGTCGCCGATCTGCGCGCGCGCTGCGGCGCGCAGGCGCGCGCTCCGCTGCGCCAGGGCCGCGTGGCTGCCGACCGCCTGTCGCAAGCGCTGATGCGTTCACGGCCCGCCCCCGCGCAGCTGCAGCGGCGGGTGGCGGAGCTGGCCTATCGCCTGCAAAAGGCACAACAGCGCAGCGCGCAGCTGCGCGCCAGCGCCCTTGCGCTGCGCGCGGGGGCCCTGGCGCACCTGAATGTCCAGGGCGTACTCGATCGGGGTTTTGCCATCTTGCGTGATGGCGCGGGGCGGCCGCTGACCAGCACGGCCGGACTGCTTCCCGGCGCGCAGGTCGAGGCCACCCTGGCGCAGGGCAGGGCGGACTTGGTGGTAACCGCGACCAAACCCGCCACTTGAAGCGGTGTCAGTGGCTGCGGCATTGCCAAAACCCCATAATGCGTGAGGCCGGCCCCGACTGCCGCACTGACGCGCGCCGCGCCAGGCAATAGAATCCATTCTCTGCCGTACCGACTACCGGACCGATAGCCGGGCCTGGAACTGTCGCGCGGCTGCCGGTTTTACCTACCAACAAGGAACATCATGGAATTCACCCTTCCCGCGCTGCCCTATGCCGCCGATGCGCTCGCCCCGTTTATCTCCAAGGAAACGATCGACTTCCACTACGGCAAGCATCATCAGACCTACGTGACGAACCTCAACAACCTGGTCAAGGGCACCGAGTTTGCCGATCACGGGCTCGAGGACATCGTGCGCAAGTCCAGTGGCGGCATTTTCAACAACGCCGCTCAGATCTGGAACCACACCTTCTTCTGGCATAGCCTCAAGCCAGCCGGCGGCGGCGAGCCGACCGGTGCCCTGGCTGCGGCCATTACCGCCAAGTGGGGCTCGTTCGCGGCATTCAAGGAAGCGTTCACGAAGAGTGCTTTGGGTAATTTCGGCTCGGGCTGGACATGGCTGGTGAAGAAGGCCGATGGCAGTGTCGATATCGTGAATACTTCCAACGCCGCAACGCCCCTCACCACGGGCGACAAGGCCCTGCTGACGCTCGACGTCTGGGAGCACGCGTACTACATCGACTACCGGAACGCGCGCGCCAAGTTCGTGGAGATCTTCCTGGGCAACCTGGCCAATTGGGAGTTCGCGGCAAGCAATTTCGCCTGATCCACCGCTCCGACCCTCACCCCCGGCCCCTCTCCCGCGAAGCGGGCGAGGGGAGACGTACTGCCCTGCCGGC
>CAIQGU010000369.1 GCA_903871435.1 uncultured Burkholderiales bacterium
AAATAGACCATTTGCGTCATGGCGATGCCAAGATCGATCACGTCCACCCCCATGGAAGACAGTCCTTTGATGAACGCCTGTGAATATTCCTCGCTGCTCAGACGGCAGTCGCGCCCCACGACCATGCGCGAAAGATTGTGGTTGCGCGCAAATCCGATCACCGCCACCACTGGATCGCTGTCGGCCAGCGTGGCCGTGTCGGCGCCCAGCGATTGCGCCAGCTTGAGCAGCTTGAGCGCGGCGTGGCGGCGCGACGCCGGGGCGCGCATGCTGCTCGGGGTCTCCACCCAGATGGCATGCCACGGCACGTCGAGCTGGCTGGCAATGCGCGCCGCGCTGCGCACCACGCGCTCGCCGTCACGCCCCGGCCCGATGCAGGCCAGCAGCGAGCCGCGCGTGCGCCAGAAGGCCGAAACCGACTGGTCGCGCCGGTATTGCAGCATTTCCACATCGACCCGGTCGGCAGTCCGGCGCAGTGCCAGTTCCCGCAAGGCGATCAGATTGCCCTTGCGGAAAAAATTGCGCACGGCGCGCTCGGCCTGGTGGGGCAGATAGACCTTGCCCTGCTTGAGGCGCTGCAGCAGTTCGTCGGGCGTCAGGTCGACCAGCACGACCTCGTCGGCCATGTCGAAGATGCGATCGGGCACGGTTTCGCGCACCTGTATGCCGGTGATTCCGGCGATGACGTCGTTAAGCGTTTCCAGGTGCTGGACGTTGATGGTGGAGGCCACATCGATGCCCGCTGACAGCAACTCCTCGACGTCCTGCCAGCGTTTGGGATGGCGCGAGCCCTCGATATTGCTATGGGCCAGCTCGTCGACCAGGATGAGTGCCGGCCGGCGCTTGAGCGCGCCGTCCAGGTCGAATTCCTGCAGCATGCGACCTTGCACCACCACATTGCGCAGCGGCAGGCGCTCGAACCCGGCCGCCATGGCTTCGGTTTCACTGCGGCCATGGGTTTCGACCACGCCTAGGATCACATCGCGGCCGCCGTCGCGCAGCAGTCGTGCTGCCGCCAGCATGGCGTAGGTCTTGCCGACACCGGCAGATGCGCCGAAGAAGATCTTCAGCCTCCCGCGCAGCGCGCGCGCGGCATCCTCACGTATGCGGGCGATGAGCGCGTCCGGGTCGGGGCGCTGGTCACCCGCGCGGCCATAACCATCAACCGGGCGGCTCATGGATGGCGCTCCCGGTTGGCGCATCTTGCGGGTGCGTTGCGTGCCGTATCTCTCATCACTCCCGCTCCTGCCATTGCGCCTTGGCCAGCCCTGACATGCGGGCATTCACATCGCCTTGCGCCCTCGGCGCGGCCAGCGCCTGCAATGCGGTAACACGTTCCGCGGGCCGCAATGCGGCGATCTGCTTTACGCGGGCAAAAAATCGCGGCAGGTCGCCCCCCACGCTCCCCAGCAATGCCGTAAACGCCGGCACATCGTCCTGGTAGGCCGCGAGCGCCGCGATGCGCGCGTTGTTCCATTCGGCAAGAAAAAAGTCATCGTAACCCCGATAGCCTTGCCATTGGGTGTCCCGCAGGGTCCGGTAACGCTCGGGCAGTCGCGCCAGGATGTCCCGCTTGCGCGCCAGGCGCTCGGTGTCGGGCAGACGCGCCGCGTAGACATCCTGCAGCTCCGCCCGGGTCCGCGCCACCAGCGCCAAGAGACCCGCGTGGTGCAACCGATACCGCTCGTATTGCGTGCGCAGCGCCGCGTCATTGCGCTGCGCCACCCAGCGCGCCAGACCTTCCTGTTCCACTGCCGTGGCAAAACTTTCGTTGAAGCGCGTGTCATCGGGTACGTACACGATCTGGTGCGCCAGTTCATGAAAGATGAGGCGCGCGAGTTCCGGTTCCGGCCAGCGCACGAAGGTGCTGAGCAGGGGATCGGCAAACCAGCCCAGCGTGGAGAACGCCGGTACGGGCGCGACCGTGGCGTCGAGCCCCTGCTGCGTCAGTTCATCGGACAGTCTCTGCGCATCGGCTAGAGTGAAATAACCCCGGTACGAGGCGCAGCCGAAAACCGGATAGCACCAGGTCTTCAGCGTGAGCGACAGCGCGGGCGTGGCAAAGACGTTCCACACGGCGCTGCTGCGATGCAGGTCGGCATACCGGGTGTAACTGCGGTTTTGCGGCAGCGCCAGCTCCTGCGAGGCAAATGTGCGTATGTGTTCGGCCAGCTGCAGGCGCTCGCGCAGTTCCGGGGTCGTCGTCGGATCGTCGAGCCAGTCGGCGATGGGGCGGGCAGCCGCGAGCAGGGAAATTTCGCCGGAAATGGCCTGGGAGTAGTAAGGCACGGCGCTGCAGCCCGCGCCGGTCAATACCAGCGCTGCTCCGGCGAGGCCAAGCCGCAGGCGCACCGAGCGGGGGAGCAGGCGCACCGAAGTGGCTCTGGCCCATCGCTGCAAGTGGCTCCGGACGGTGCTGGTGGTGCTCATTGCCGTTCCTCGGAGGCCTGCGGCTGCGGACGGCGCGCATTGCCCCAGTAAAGAAGCGGGCATGGCAGGCGCACATCCGCCGGGTTGGCAAGCTGCTCAGGGCAAAAAAGCCGCAGCAGGGCCGCCCGACTTTCCCTAGAATGTGAGGTTTCCCGCCGCCGTTTCATCGAAGCCACACTTTACCGAAAAGAGGGGAATGCCATGGGTCATTCCGATCAGGTCGGCACGACGCCCGCCCAATCGCAGTTGCAGCAGTACTGGATGCCGTTTTCGCCGAACAAGGAATTCAAGCGCGAGCCGCGCCTGTTCGATCGCGCCGAGGGCATGTATTTTTATACGCCCGATGGACGCAAGCTGATCGACGCGTCCGCCGGCTTGTTTTGCGTGGCTGCCGGTCACTGCCGCCCGGAAATCTCCGAGGCTGTTTACAAGCAGCTGCAGACCCTCGATTTCACTGCCCCTTTCCTGCGCGGCCACCCGGGCGCCTTCGAACTGGCCAACCGTATCGTCGACTACACGCCGCCGGGACTGAACCGCGTGTTCTTTGTCAACTCGGGGTCCGAGTCGGTGGACACCGCCATGAAGATCGCGCTCATGGTGCACCGGGTGCGCGGTCAATCGCAGCGCCAGATCTTCATATCACGCGAACGTGCCTATCACGGCGTGAACATGGGCGGCGTGGCGCTCGGCGGCATGGTCAACAACCGACGCGCCTTTGGCGTCGGTCTTGCCGGCGTCTACCACATGCGTCACACGGCTCTGCCCGAAAACAAGTTCGTCAAGGGCCAGCCCGAGACCGGCGCGGAACTGGCCGATGACCTGCAGCGTTTTTGCAATCTCTATGGTGGCGAGAACATCGCTGCCGTGTTCGTCGAGCCCACCGCGGGTTCCTTTGGCTGCCTGCCGCCCCCCAAGGGCTACCTGAACCGCCTGCGCGAAATCTGCGACCAGAACGGCATCCTGCTCGTATTCGACGAGGTCATCACGGGATGGGGCCGCATGGGCGAGAACTTCGGCGCCCAGGCTTTTGGGGTCACGCCGGACATTCTCACCATGGCCAAGGCCCTCACCAACGGCGCGCAGCCCATGGGTGCCGTGGCCGTCAAGCAGGACCTTTACGACGTCATCACCGAAGCCGGCCCGGAACGCGGCATCGAGTTCTTCCACGGCTACACGTACTCGGCCCACCCGGCCGCGTGCGCGGCCGGCCTGGCGATGATGGATATCTTCAAGAAAGACCGTCTGGTCGACCGTGCCCGGGAACTGAGTCCGTATTTCGCCGAGGCCATGCATTCCCTGCGTGACCTGCCGGTGGTGGTCGACATCCGTTCCGTCGGCATGATGGCGGCCATCGAAGTCGCGCCCTCCGGCGGCCCGGGTGCGCGCGGCCACGTCATCCAGAAGCGGCTGTACGACAAGGCGCTGCACCTCAAGAGCACCGGCGACTCGCTGATCATCGCTCCGCCGCTGATCGCCGAGAAGCACCACGTCGACGAAATCGCCAGCAAGATCCGCGACGTACTCTTGGAACTGTAAACTTTGCGCTTTCCCCTCTCCCGCACGCGGAAGAGGGCAGGGTGAGGGTGTCAGCAAGGGCGAGGGCGCCAGAGGGCGCCCTTATTCATGAACGGTGTTTGAGACCTGTACAGCCGGCGCCCTGCAGGGCGCCGTCGTTCCGGCGGCGCGAAGCTTGCGCTTGGCGAAACCCCGCCTCCACCTTCGCGAAACCGCGCCTCCACCCTGTATACTGCGCCTTTACCGGCAACGTGCGCGTCATTGCGGCTGGGCACAGGCCCGGATGCGTGAACGGGCGAACCATGACCAAGTACGTTTTCGTCACTGGCGGCGTGGTTTCATCCCTGGGCAAGGGGATAGCCGCCGCCTCGCTGGGCGCGATCCTCGAGTCGCGCGGCCTCACTGTCACCCTCATCAAGCTCGATCCCTACATCAATGTAGATCCTGGGACGATGAGCCCGTTCCAGCACGGCGAGGTGTTCGTCACCGAAGACGGCGCTGAAACCGACCTGGACCTGGGCCATTACGAGCGGTTCATCTCGTCGCGTATGCGCAAGGTGAACAACTTCACCACCGGCCAGATCTACGATTCCGTCATCCGCAAGGAGCGGCGTGGTGAATACCTGGGCAAGACCGTCCAGGTCATCCCGCACATCACCAACGAAATCCAGGACTTCATCGAGCGCGGCGCGCGCGGCGCCGGCGGCCCGCCAGTCGATGTGGCCATCGTCGAGATCGGTGGAACGGTCGGTGACATCGAATCGCTGCCCTTCCTGGAGGCCGTGCGCCAGATGAGCCTGCGCATGGGCGTGGGCAGCGCCTGCTTCGTGCACCTGACCCTGGTTCCCTTCATCCCCGCGGCCGGTGAACTCAAGACCAAGCCCACGCAGCACAGCGTGCAGAAATTGCGCGAGATCGGGATCCTCCCCGATGTGCTGCTGTGCCGGGCGGACCGCCCCATTCCCGACGACGAACGCGCCAAGATCTCGCTGTTCTCCAATGTCGTCCTCGATGCGGTCATTTCCGTCTGGGATGCGGATTCCATCTACCGCATACCGTCGATGCTGCATCGGCAGGGCCTCGACAAGATTGTCTGCACCAAGCTGGGTATCACCACCAAGGCGGCCGACCTTACCGCCTGGGAGCGGCTGGTCGAAGCGCTGGAGCACCCGCACGGCGAGGTGCGCATCGGCATGATCGGCAAGTACGTGGAACTCTCCGATTCCTACAAGTCGCTCAACGAAGCGCTGATCCACGCGGGCATCCATACGCACACGCGGGTCGTCATCGAATACGTCGATTCCGAACTCATCGAGCAGCAGGGCCTGCCCGATCTGTCCCATCTCGATGCCATCCTCGTGCCGGGAGGCTTTGGGCGCCGCGGCGCTGAAGGCAAGATCCAGGCAATTGCCTATGCGCGCGAGAACGGCGTGCCCTACCTGGGCATCTGTTTTGGCATGCAGCTGGCCACCATTGAATTCGCGCGCAATGTGGTGGGCCTGGCCGGCGCCAACAGCACGGAATTCGAGCGCGATGCGGTCCATCCGGTCGTGGCGCTCATCACCGAGTGGGTCGATCGCAGCGGCCGCACGGAGCAGCGCTCTGAAGTGTCCGACCTGGGCGGCACCATGCGCCTGGGTTCGCAGCGTTGTCCGGTGGACGCCGGAACGCTGGCCTACCGGATCTACGGTCCGGAAGTCAACGAGCGCCACCGCCATCGCTACGAGGTCAACAACAACTACGTGCCGCAGCTCGAGGCGCGTGGCCTGCGCATCAGCGCGCGCACGCCCACCGAGAACCTGCCCGAGATCATGGAGCTGCCGGCGCATCCCTTTTTCATCGGCGTGCAGTTCCACCCCGAATTCACGTCCACGCCCCGCGGGGGGCATCGCCTGTTCAGTGCGTTCGTCGAGGCCGCCGTGGCATTTCACCGCCGGCGCGCCGACGCTGCCCAGCACAAGGCGGCTGCATGAAGGCGGGGTTTGAGCCGGTGTTTGTGAGATCGCTCCAATGAAGCTCTGCGGATTTGACGCCGGTCTCGAGCACCCGCTGTTCGTGATCGCCGGGCCCTGCGTCGTCGAGTCCGAAGACATGACCCTGCGCATCGCTGCCCACCTGCGCGAAGTGACGTCGGAACTCGGCATCAAGCTCATTTTCAAGGCCAGCTACGACAAGGCCAACCGCAGCTCGGGTGGTTCGTTCCGCGGGCTGGGCATGGACGAGGGGCTGCGCATCCTCGAAAAGGTGCGGCGCGATCTGGGCGTGCCCATCATCACCGACGTCCATTCCCAGGACGAGATCGCAACGGTGGCGGCCGTGGTCGACGTCATCCAGACCCCCGCCTTCCTGTGCCGCCAGACCGACTTCATCCAGGCCTGCGCGCGCAGCGGCAAGCCGGTCAATATCAAGAAGGGTCAGTTCCTCGCCCCCGGTGACATGATCAACGTCATCGACAAGGCACGCGTCGCGGCGCGTGAGGCCGGTCTCGACGCGGACCGCTTCCTCGCCTGCGAGCGCGGCGCCTCGTTCGGCTACAACAACCTCGTCAGCGATATGCGCTCGCTGTCCATCATGCGCGCGACGTCCTGCCCGGTGGTGTTCGATGCCACCCATTCGGTGCAGTTGCCCGGTGGGCAGGGCAGCAGCAGCGGCGGCCAGCGCGAATTCGTGCCGGTGCTGGCGCGAGCCGCCGTGGCCGCCGGCGTGGCTGGCGTATTCCTCGAGACCCATCCGGACCCCAAGAACGCGAAATCCGACGGTCCCAATGCCGTGCCCCTGCATCACATGCGGGCGCTGCTGGGCAGCCTGCAGGAGATCGACCGCGTGATCAAGGCGCGGGGCTTCATCGAAAACCAGTTCGTCTGATTCCACACACAGCACGTTCGAACGCCAGGAAGGGCATGGTATGAGCGCAATAGTTGACATCGTCGGACGCGAAATCCTCGACTCCCGCGGCAACCCGACGGTCGAATGCGATGTGCTGCTGGAGAGCGGCGTGATGGGCCGCGCCGCGGTGCCCAGCGGCGCGTCGACCGGGTCGCGCGAAGCCGTTGAGCTGCGCGATGGCGACAAATCCCGCTATGGCGGCAAGGGCGTGCAAAATGCCGTGGAGCATCTCAACACCGAGATATCCGAGGCCATCATGGGACTGGAAGCCGCCGAACAGGCCTTCCTCGACCGCACCCTGATCGATCTTGACGGCACCGAGAACAAGGCACGGCTGGGCGCCAACGCCACGCTGGCCGTTTCCCTGGCGGTTGCCAAGGCCGCGGCCGAAGAGTCCGGTCTGCCGCTCTACCGCTACCTGGGCGGGGTCGGGGCGTTGCAGATGCCGGTACCCATGATGAATGTCATCAATGGCGGAGCGCACGCCGACAACAACCTCGATGTGCAGGAATTCATGATCGTGCCGGTGGGGGCGCCCAGCTTCTCCGAGGCGCTGCGCTATGGCGCTGAGGTGTTCCATGCGCTCAAGAAGCGCTTGCACGCCCGGGGCCTCGCCACCTCCGTGGGCGACGAAGGCGGGTTTGCCCCCAATGTGGCCAACCACGAGGAAGCCATCAAGCTCATCCTGGAGGCTATCGCCGACGCGGGCTTCGAGGCGGGCTCGCAGATCGCCCTGGCGCTGGACTGCGCCAGCTCGGAGTTCTACAAGGACGGGCGCTACAAGCTGGGCGCCGAAGGGCTGAGCCTCACCTCGGGCGAGTTCACCGATGTGCTGGCGCAATGGTGCGAGCGCTACCCCATCATCTCCGTCGAAGACGGCATGGCCGAGGGCGACTGGGATGGCTGGGAGGTGCTGACGCAGCGCCTGGGAGGCCGGGTCCAGCTGGTGGGCGACGATATCTTCGTTACCAACACGCGCATCCTGCGTGAGGGCATACGCCGCGGCATTGCCAACTCCATACTCATCAAGGTCAACCAGATCGGCACGCTCTCCGAAACCCTGGCGGCCATAGAAATGGCCAAGACGGCCGGCTATACCGCCGTCATCAGCCATCGCTCGGGCGAAACCGAGGATTCCACCATCGCCGATATCGCGGTGGCCACCAACGCCATGCAGATCAAGACGGGCTCGCTGTCGCGCAGCGACCGCATTGCCAAGTACAACCAGCTGCTGCGCATCGAGGAAGACCTGGGCGAAGTGGCCAGCTACTCCGGCCGCGCCGCGTTCTACAACCTGGCCTGAGCCCAAGGTGAAACGGCTGCCGTTGCTGCTTGCCGGACTGCTGCTGGCCATCCAGTGGCCGCTGTGGTTCGGCCACGGCAGCTGGCTGCGGGTGTGGGAGTTGCAGCACCAGCTTGCCGCACGGCAGGAATCCAATGCGGTGCTGCGTGCCCGCAACCAGGCGCTTACCGCGGAAATTGCCAGCCTGCGTCAGGGGAGCGAGGCTATCGAGGAGCGCGCCCGTGGCGAACTGCACATGATGCGGCCCAACGAAACCTTTTTTGAGCTGCCAACTACCGTTACGGCTGCACATGCTCCGGCAAACGGTTCGGGCCAGGTAGCGTCAAGCCAGCCGCTCCAGTTCGGTCTGGAATAGCGCCGCGCGGCGCACGTAAGACTGTGCCACTTCGGCCAGTCCATCAATTTCCGGAATGGTGAGGGCCCGTAGCACCTTGGCGGGTGCCCCCAGCGCCATGCTGCCGTCGGCGATGTGGCGACGCTCCGGCAGCAGGGCGCACGCACCCACCAGGCTGTTGCGCCCCACGATGCATTCATTGAGCACCACGGCCTGGATACCGATGAGCGTGCCGTCGCCGATGGTGCAGCCGTGGAGCATGGCCTGGTGACCGATGGTCGCGCCGCTGCCGATATGCACCGGCATGCCGGGGTCGGCATGGATCACGGAGTTGTCCTGGATATTGGTTTCGTCGCCGACCACGATAGCGGCATTGTCGGCGCGCAACACCGCGCCGGGCCAGACGCTGCAGCGCGCTCCGAGGGTAACGTTGCCGATGATCACCGCGGACTCGTGGACGTACGCGCTGGGGTGTATCTGCGGGCGGTGTTCGCCCAGGCGGTAAATGGCCATGTGGGGTGCCTTCGGGTGCCACGGGGCACAGGGGTGCAGCGGGGCTTTTTGCTCGGCATTGTAGCGGTGGGCTCCGGCCGGACGACGGCGTGCCGTCACCACGCCGTCGCCTGCGCGCACGATCCTCCCGACCGGGTGGAATTTGTTGCGCACGGCATACCGTGCTTGCGTTAGCGGGGTGGCTGCTGCAACGCGCTAATTGCCCGCCGTTGTTGATGATTTGCCTTTCAGGTGGCCTGAATAGTTAATAGGCGTGATGGGCTGATCCCATCCCGCTGGTTACTCTTTCCCCATCGGACAGGTCGTTGGTTTCAGTAGTCTTGTCAAGAACCCATGACCGTCTCCCGGAAAGGCATTGGTTAATGAGCGAACTA